>CAZIVG010000168.1:0-3771 GCA_964542595.1 uncultured Muribaculaceae bacterium
CAGGGTTGTAAGCTTCAACCTGTAACTGACGACATGGCTCTTTGTCACCCTAGTTTCAGCAAAGACAACGGCCGTTTATGTGTTGTAGATGCAGAAACATCTTGGTTTGTAAGAATCGACCACATCAAAAAATACGGAACAGACCCGAACCTTGAATCTGTCACAATGAACCCGAAAGAACCGCTCATATTCTTTAATATCGAGGCTCATCCGGATGCTACATGCCTGATTTGGGAACACACTGAAGATTCTCCGGGGAAAAAATGCCCGAATCCGAGAATCATCATCCCCAGAGACCAAATCAAAAACATTCAAGACGGCCCTATCGAGATTGATTACAGAAGCTTCGGCCTAAGAACTCCGCCGTGCACGAAAGAAAATCCTTCTTACGGTATTTTCGGAATGCTACACATCCTCCCGCCGGCACTGGCATGGCTGTGGAGACTTGTTGCACCGAGAGGATTCGGAAACCCCAGCATCACGAGTACTTCACAAAACGCATTCAAACTGCAAAGTGAAGGAGTAGGCTCGTTCTGGCCTTTCGCAACAGGTCAAAGAGTAGATTTCGCGAACATTTTGCTTGAACAGTTTATGAAAACGACAAAAACGAGAAACATTCTTATCCCGAACCAACACGTAGGTGCATGGGAAGTCGGATTCATGGCTGAGTGGGTAATTCGTGAATATCTGGCAAGAAGAGGTCAGGCTTCATTCAGAAAACTCAACCTGAAACCATCAAGACACCCTCTCGGAGGCTATATACCGGAAAACATTCACGTTGAGGGAACTCCGATTTCTAAAAAGTTCTTCGATGTTTCAAAACAGCCACAAATCGAGGAAGCCGGTTATGATGCAGGTGCAAAGATGCTTGAAGACTTCTTTAGAGATGAATTAAAGCTTTACTTGAAATCAGATCTTCACCCGCTCGGAAAAGCGATTATCCATTGTTGTATGGACAATGGCAGTGTGGATGATTATGAAAAACTTATTCCGGGAACATACTAATTTAATTTAGAAAGATTTTATTTAGTCTTTTTATAATTGCAGCCTTCGTCTTGCATATCTATTTTGCTGTCAAAATCATTATCTATCCCGTCAAAGCAAGAGTTTATAGAATTCCAAGACTCAGCTCCGGGGTTTTTCAACAGCCACTTATCAGGTATCTCTTTCCAAAAGAAAAGGAATTTATCCTTGAAAGCCTTTGCAAGAGAATGATTTTTAATAAAAATAACATTTTCATCGTTATATTTTTCACCACTTTTTGAAAAATTCATCGAACCGACAACAACATACTCGTCATCGACAATCATAGATTTCATGTGCATTTTCCCTGCACGGTTTTCGGTTTTAACAGCGAGACCTTTTTCTCTCAATTCTTTCACAGAAGAATATTTATTGCTTGCCGATGTGGCATCAACGATAATTTTAACATCCACACCTCTGGCTTTTGCTTTCACCAACGACTCGTTGAAATCCTTGTGCGTAATAACAAACACAGGCACATAAATGTATTTTTTAGCGTTGTCAACCAACGGCACTAGCCTGTTTTTTATTGCATCGTCTTGTGGCGAAAAGAAAACCTCAATCTCAGAAGCCCCCAAACGATTGAAATTAGATTCTGTTTTGTCTTTAAGTTTGTGGAATTTTCCCGAAAACATTTGTTCAAACTCTTTTTCATAGATTTTAGCAATTGCAGGAGATTTAATTAAAACGACGGAATTCGCATTAAAACCTGACAAATCCGTATGAGAAATATTCGCTGATCCACTCCATACTGTTTTTGAATCAAAGATAAAAAACTTATTGTGCATAATCGAGTCTTTGCAATCACCGCTAATCTCAATATCTGAACGCGCTGAAGTAAGCGAGTTTTTCAACTTCAACGATTCCTGATAAATAGTAGAACCGTTTTTGTCCACATCATAAACCCACCTTACTCGAACCCCTCTATTTTGAGCGTTCAAAAGAGCCTTCACAATTTCAGGCTGATTATCTACCCCGTAAATTGCAAAATCAATCGACGCTTTTGCACTGTTAATCTGATACAAAAGTGATTTACAGGCGGTTGTAAGGCATTTTGCAGATGGATAAAAGTATTTTGTGAAGTCAGTCACATAAAACTCAAGAAATGCATCACGATAAATCGGTGAGTAATTTTCATAAACATCTCTGGGATACTTGGTTTCTTGAGATTGCATTGTTTTTTGAGAGTTATTTAAGTGGCAATTTTTGCATGGCTTTGAGTCTTTTGGAAGTTGCGAAGCTTTCAAGATTTTTGAATTTATGGACGAAAAGGCATATTTACAATTGAGATTATGAAACTTTCTTGAATGAGAATTGTAACTCACCAGGTCCAGTGTTCTCGCATAATCAAGGTTTTTCTTAACAGATTCTCGATTATTTTCTGAAAAAACATATCCGTATTTTATTAAATTCGATTCATAATCACTTCCGTCTGACAAAATGAAATGGCGCGTCGAATCATTATCAGTCCTGATTTTGAGTTTTTTATTCAAAAGAATCTTTTCTGCATAAGCATCAGAGAGGTAAGAAAGACGGGCATTGTCACTGTCCGAAAGTGCTGTCTCAAAGAACTTTAAATTATATAAAGAAACAAGTTCATCGTCATCGCATATTTTATTTTTATTCAAATCAACATAAAAATCAGAAGCACTATTCACTTTTAAGACTTCAAAAGAATCATCCTTCTCCCAAAAAGCAAAAGATATGCCCAAAAACATTACGATTAGAGTTAAAAAAGCTGCTTTTTTCATTCGCTATCCAAAATTCCGTCAAAATAATTATATGTTCAAATCACAAATAAGTAAATTTAGATTAATATTTTGCACAAATTCACAAGTAGATTAAAATTAGAGTATGAAAAAAGTTTTTGCATACATTCATACGCATTGGGACAGAGAGTGGTATCGAGAGTTCGAAGAGTTTCGTTTCAGGCTTGTCGAGGTTTTTGACGACGTTTTGGACAAGCTAACTGAAAATGAATTACCTTCGTTTTATTTTGACGGCCAAACAGGTGCGCTCGAGGACTACCTCGAAATCAGACCTGAAAACAAAAAACTCATAAAACAGTTAATAAAAGAAAAACGCCTGTTTATCGGACCATATTTTTGTTCTACTGACAGTTTTTTGGTTGATGCAGAGTCACTTATAAAAAATCTGCAGATGGGAATTTCTTATGCAAATGATTTCGGATGTGACGACTTTATAGCATATCATGCAGACACATTCGGACACAGTCGTTTTATACCCGAGATTGTGAAGTATTTCAAAATCAAAAACGCAGTTTTTTGGCGAGGACTTGGTGAATTAGAGTCAGAATTTCTATTCAGAGGATTAAAATCAACATACCTAATCGAAGGGTATTTTCACGACTACCTCTGCGCGGATGTTTCTTATGAAAAAAAAGCAGAGTTTTTAAAACGAACCTTGGACAGAATTTCTCAATATTCAGGAGAAAACATTCTTTTGCCTCTCGGAGCAGACCACCTTGGAGCACCTGAAAACATTGAAGAACAGATTGACGCAGTTAATAAAATTCTTGACGATTACGAAATCATTTTGACGACGCCGTTTGAATATTTTAAAAATGTAGAAAATAATTACAAAAAAAATCTTGATTGCGAGTTTAGAGACACAAAACGAAACTTTATCCTTCCCGGGGTTTATTCATCAAGAATTGACCTAAAACAATCCAACGCAAAACTTCAATGGCAAACTTCACGTGTTGTGCAACCGCTTAATGCAATTGCA
>CAZIVG010000169.1:0-3745 GCA_964542595.1 uncultured Muribaculaceae bacterium
GATACACCTTCATGATACAAAGACCCCATAGACTGCCTTAATGCCTCATAAACTACTATAGCAACGGAATTCGAAAGGTTAAGACTTCTTTGGACTTCTTGCATAGGAATAGTAATCGCACAGTCCTCGTTTTCTTGCAAGAGTCCTTCGTCTAGTCCTCTTGTCTCAGGTCCGAATACAAAAAAATCCCCGTCCTTAAAATCAATGTCAGTGTAAAGCTTTTCCGTTTTTGTCGTCAAATAGTAAAAGTTCGATTCAGGAAAGTCTTCCCAAAGTTTTTCCAAAGACTCAACTCTTACAATATTTACTGAATCCCAATAATCCAGACCCGCTCGCTGCACATGCCTGCTGTCAATCGAGAATCCCAGCTTTCCGACAAGATAAAGATTCGAGTTTGTACAAGCAGCGAGTCTCGCGATATTTCCGGTATTTTGAGGAATTTCCGGTTCAACAAGAACAATATTAAACTTCTTCGTCAGTTTCATTTTGAACCTCTACAGGCTTTTCAACGAAAAATCGTTTGCTCTCAATAAGTACGGGCAAGCCCCTCAAAACACAGAATGCGACTGCCGCATACACACAGAAATGTGCAAAAGGGCAAATTGCAATGCAAATATTGTGAAAGACTGTCCAAGAAGAAATTGCCGCCGCCGAAAGCTCGGGATCATTTCCCTGCAAAAACAGGTTCATTGACGCAAACGGAAAGTTACAGATAATCATCAATGCGAATGCAAGCGCCTTTGTTACGGCATAAGAGCCTCTTGAAAAGTTAGAAGCAACGAGGAAATGTCCGAGTTTCGTCTTCATCATAGTACTTGAACCAAAAGCAGTGTAACCTTGTTCAAGGGCAATGCTTCTGACCCCGTCTGTCAAAATCCCTCTTGTGACAACGATGAGAGGTACCCAAACAGGAATCCAGCCCAAAACAGCAAAAACTATCCAATAAATATTTTCAACGACTCTGTCACCCAAGATATCAAGCACAGCGCCGAGTTTTGAACTTTCATTCAAGAGCCTTGCAACAAATCCGTCAAGTCCGTCAAACCAAATCGCTACAATCGTCAACACGAACGAAGTCAAGTAGCTTGCCGGTGTTTGGTAAAACAAAAGACAAATTGCAATGAACGCAATTATCATTCTTAAAATTGTAATAAAATTAGCCATCATAATCTCCTTATCGACAAGTCCAAAACAGCCTGCAGCTGTGTATAAAGTTATTTTTTACTTCTTGAAAGCGCAAAGTTATGTTCATCTAGAAGTTTTCGTTTATCCCCGAGCATAATTTTTTCTGCATCCTCAAGAATTTTCACGACAAAATATCCGTTTTCACCGTCACTTCTGGCTTTCATTCCTGTCTCGATGCACTTAACAAAGTGTTCACACTCGAGTTTTAAGGGTTCAATTTCAATATAATCCAAAGAGACTGTGCTTCCTGAATTCGGCTGGTCATTTTTAAAGACCTGTAATTTATTCTCGCTCAATGTGTCGTCGAACATCGCAGAACCTTTTGTTCCTCTGATAAGCAGGTTCACACGCTTTTGAGGATGAATCCAACTGTCCGAAATGTGTGCAACGCAGCCTGATTCATATTCGATGTCAATGTGAGTAATATCCATTATGGCATTGTTTTCAGAACTTACCCCAACAGCAGAAACCACTCTTTGAGGCTCTTCTCCGAGAATGTAACTTACCATAGAAACATCATGCGGCGCCAAATCCCACATTACGCTTCGGTCATTTTTAAAATAATTTATGTTCAATCTGTCTGACTGGACGTATTTGATATCACCCAAATCACCGGATTTTACAATCATTTTGAGCCTGTTCACGGCAGGATGGTAAAGAAGCAAGTGGCCAACCATAAGCACAAGATTTTTTGAATCAGCAATCTTTTTCAAGACCAATGCCTCTTCGCTTGTCGTAGCGATAGGTTTTTCGACATAGACGTGTTTTCCCGCTTCAAGAGCCATTTTCACAAGTTTAAAGTGAGTGTGGCTCGGAGTTGCGATTACAACCGCGTCGATTTCTTTATTTGTTAAAACTTCACCAAAATCAGATGTCAAAGCGACTTCAGGATATTCCTGCGCAACCTTTTTTCTGTTTTCTTCATCCATATCACAAACCGTATGAAGATAGTTAAGGTTGTAAAAATTCCTTACCAGATTTTTACCCCAAATTCCTGCTCCCAAAACAGCAACCTTACATGCACTCATTATTATTCCCCTGTTTAAAAATAGTTCACCTTATCTCGTTTATTATAGCAGTCACAATGGTTAAAAATCAAATTAATAATATATTAAGAAGTTTTTTATCAAAATCTGAAATAAATAAACGGATTGTATGTCGATGACGCAATCGAGGCCGTTGAAAGAACAAACAAAACAAGAAGCCAAGAATTAACGACAAATCTCAAAAAACCCTTTGCCTCAAGCATTCTTGAAAACACTGGTGCACAGCAGATTACAGCAATCAACAGAACAGCGATTTGAAGATAATCAACATAATAAGAAATTGAATACTCAATGTTGCACGGATTAATCAGCCCAAACATATTTTTGAAATATTCAACAGCATAAGTCATATTCGGTGAGCGGAAAAACACAAACCCCAAAAGTGTCACAAACGGCATATAAATATGTTTCAAGATATTTACGAAAAGATTTTCGGATTCTTTATTCATGCCTGTGATGTGTTCAAAAACGATTAAGAAACCGTTATAAATCCCCCAAACGACAAACGTCCAGCTCGCACCATGCCAAAGACCGATTAGAAAGAAAACGCCAAGAACGTTTGCATAAGACCTTTTCCAGACTTTTCTGTCATTAATGAATTTCGGAACCAACGCCGACCACTTCAAAGGGAAAACGTAGTTTTTAAACCAATTACCCAAGGAAATATGCCATTTTCGCCAGCCTTCCGTCATCGTTTTTGAATAGAAAGGATGATTGAAGTTTTCCATAAACTTGAACCCGAAAATCAACCCCAAACCGATTGCCATATCTGAATATCCGCTAAAATCATAATAAATCTGAAGCATATAAGCCCCAACCCCCAGCCAAGCGGCTGAGTGAGAAATCATATCCGGCTGCTGCAAAAAAACTTTATCGGCGATTATCCCTATGGTGTTCGCAATGAGGACTTTCTTTGATAAACCGATGATAAAACGTTTTACGCCAAGAGAAACTTTCTCAAACGAGTAATCACGTTCCTCAAGCTGCGGTGCAATGTCACTGTATTTGAGAATCGGACCGGCAATCAACTGCGGAAAAAGAGAAATGTACAAAGCCAGATTATAAATGTTTTTCTGCGGTTTTGTAGTTTTTTTGTAAACATCAAAAGTATAAGACAATGCTTGAAAAGTATAAAACGAAATACCAAGCGGTAAAATGATGTTTATAAAATCAATATGAGTCTTAAAGAGCTGATTTATGTTGTAAAGAAGAAAATTGAAATATTTAAAATAAAAGAGAAACCCGAGATTCATTACAACAGTAAAAAACAAGAACAGTTTTTTATGGTTTTCAAACTTGTCGATAAGAAGCGCACCCGCATAATTTATCAAAATTGTCACAATCATTATTAAGAGGAATTTTGGCTCACCCCAAGCATAAAACAGAAAACTTGCCGCCAAAAGAATCGTGTTATGAAACTTTTTGGGTGACAAAAAGTAAACGAGACACAAAATCGGTAAAAATATATAAATGAATGTCATTGAACAAAACAGCATTTACGGCTCCAACTCTAC
>CAZIVG010000170.1:0-3715 GCA_964542595.1 uncultured Muribaculaceae bacterium
ACATAAACCGCAGCTGGTCATCACCGATATCAATATGCCGAATCTCACCGGTCTCGAGATTTCACAGTTTTTCTTCAAACAATCGATAAAGGATGCGGGCTTCAAGGATTACAATTCGAAAATCAACCTAATTCACCAGCTTTTCAGACGGCATTCCCTGATTTCTAACAACAACCTCAGCGACGCAGATGTCCAAAAAAGGGTCAAAATTCTAAATGAAACGTTTGCGCCTGACGCAAAAACTGCGATTGACCTTTTCAAGAAAAAAACTCTAGAATACAGGGCTTTTGACTATATTCGCCAGTTGAATATTTTTAATTTCCTCTACAAAAACACCGCCTGCTTCAAAAACATCGAATATTTGATTCTCGATGACGGCGATGAGATTACAAACGCAGAATTTGAGTTTATCGAATACTTGAAACCTCAACTGAAAAAAGCTTTTGTAGGCTATGACAGGCATGGTTCATCGAGGCTTGGTTTTTTGAATACAGACAGAGAAATTGTGAAAAAACTCGAAACACTTTTTGGACAAGACGAAATCCAAAACCTCGACAACATTGTTCATCCACGAAAAACCAGCGAAACTTTTGTTTTTTCAAGACGCCTGGAAATGATTGACAACACAATAAAAAAAATCGCACAACTTCTTGAAAAAGGCACCAAACCTGATGAAATCGCAATCATAACTCCGGTTTGCGACTCAGCATTAAGATTCGCAGTCAGTGAGTTTTTTGATGCAAAAAACATAAATTATCAGTTTTTCTCAGGAAGCGAAAAACTAGCCCAAACCCCTTGCATTAAAAACACCCTCAGCATTTTGAGAATTTGCTCGGGCGAAATTGTTGATGTTTTTGATTTGCGTTCGATACTTTCTGATGCGCTCAAAATTCCTATAAAATATTGTCTTAAAATAGTCGAAAATTTCAAACAAACGTCAAAAATATCTTACGTTGACCTCTCGGTTAAAGAATACAACACAAAACTAAAAACTCTGATTGAAACTACAGATGAAATATCTACAACAGAGAATCTGCTTTCTGAAAAGATTTTTTTGATTTACAAAAAACTTTTGGAAGGAGAAATCAGCCAAAAAGAAACCGAATCTTTTGTTTTCTTTTTAAAGCAGGTTCAAGATTTTGAAAAAGTTTTTAGGCAATTTGCAGACAACCCTAAAATGCAGAAAGAAATCATCAACCAGCTTGAAAACTCGATAATATCTGAAAACCCTTCCTCTGCACCCGAAGTGAAAGAAAACAGTGTTGTTATTTCGACCCCGCAAAAAATTATCGATTTCTCTATAAAAACAAAGCACCAGTTTTGGCTGGACACAACCTCAAACGAGTGGGCGAAAGAAGATTTGGGAACGTTGTACAATTCTTGGGTTTATCAAAAGTCTTGGGGAAAAAACACTTTCACATACGAGGATAATCTTACACTGACAAAGGAAAAGACGATTCGAGCAATCAGAAAGCTGTCCATTCTCGCCGATGAAATTTATGATTTTTCAAGTTTTTTTGACATTCAAGGCAACGAGAATTTTGGCGGAATAAAACAGTATTTGAACGAAGAAAAAGAAGCTCCAAAAGTCGATTTCGCATTCACCCCAAGGGAAGACCAAAAGGCGGTTTTAGATTATGAGTCAGGGAAAATGGCAATTTCAGCCGTTCCCGGTGCAGGAAAAACCACGATATTGCTGGCATTGATTATAAAGCTGCTAAAACAAAAGGTCCAAAGCGAAAATATATTCGTTTTGACTTACATGGAATCTGCTGCGAGAAACTTCAAAGACAGAATCAAAAAAGCTTGCCCAAACATCGAAAAACTGCCGAATATTTCTACGATTCACGGGCTTGCACTTAGGATTTTGAAAGAGAATTCAAACTTCGTCAAAGCAGGGCTTGACGAAAATTTCGAAATTTGCGACGACAACCATCGCCAAAAAATTATTCGCGAATTAATGTACAAAAATCAAATCGAATCTGACGATTTTGACAAGTACGAAAAGGCAATTTCTACATTAAAGCTTTCAGATATTAAAAGAATACCTCATGTTTTAGACAACGAACTTAAAAAATTCTTGAAGTTTTATTATTCATACAATTTTTATTTAAAAGACAGAAACCTTATTGACTACGATGACATGCTTGCATTAAGCGTAAAAATTCTTGAAGAAAACAAGGACATTTCCGAATATTATCAAGAAATATGTAGGTTTATAATCGAAGACGAAGCGCAAGACTCTTCAGTAATTCAGCAAAAACTTTTAAGTATTTTGAGCGGAAAACACAAAAATCTGATTCGCTGCGGCGACATAAATCAAGCAATAACAACAACATTCACAAATGCTGATGTTGAGGGGTTTCGACGATTCATCAATGAAAGTGAAAATATCGAAATGAATCGTTCACAACGCTGTGCAAAGGGGATTTTCGAGTTTGCAAACAGCTTAATTGATTTTTCTTTGACTGAAGAAGTTTTTAAAAACGCCTTTTACAAAATAAAAATGAACCCCGTTGAGGGGAAAAATCCGATTAACCCAAACTCACTGAAATCAGGGATTTTCGACACGTTTCAAGAAGAACGTGAGTTTTTAATTCAAAACATAAGAACAATTTTTAAAAAAGACGCGAACGCCTCAGTTGCAATTCTTGTGCGCAACAACTTCCAAATCGAAGAATACGGCTCATTCTTGTCAGATTATGGTTACGAAGTGATTACAAGAAGTGACTTGTTGAAAGAACAACCGATTTTTTCGCTGATTTTTAATATTTTAAAATTCTGCGAATCCCCTTGGCAAAACGAATATTTGATAAAAACAGCAAAAATTTTGCACGCCCAAAAACATTTAAGCTTCACAAAAGAAGATTTCGAGTTTCTTGAGACAATGAAACGACCTTTCATTCTTGAAGAAACGGACTCTATGCCGACGAAGACTCTCTCTCAGTTCAGTTGGGATATGAATTACTGGCTCAGTGCATCTTCACTGCTGCCTGATGAATCGGCATTGAAAATAGGAAATTATTATTTTCTTTCGGAAGTAGAAAAGTCAAACGTTCACATGGTTTCACTGATTTTCAGAAAGCTAAACAGCTTATACAAAGACAGAAGCGTTTTTCTCGAAAGACTCGAAGAACTTTCAAAGCGCCCTGTTATGAATCAGTTTAAGTTTTTTAGTGAAGAAGAAAATTCATCTTTAAAAATAAAAAACGAGAAAGGCGGAAAAGTCCAAATCATGACCTACCACAAATCAAAAGGTGATGAGTTTGATTACGTATTTATTCCACAATTGAGCGAAGAAATTCTTTCTTTAAATCCTGAAAAGATAAAAATTAAATCAAAAGAACGTTTTTTAGAGGCAATAAAAGCGTTAAATTATAATTACAGAAAAAAAGATGAAAACGATTTGAAAAAATTCTTAATCGAAGAAAACCTCAGATTGCTTTATGTAGCAGTTACAAGGGCTAAAAAAGAACTTTTCATAATTTGTGCAAAAAAGTACAAAAAGTTTTCAAGGATAAAGGAAACCAGCCCATCAATTCTGTTTGAGAAAGACCTGTTTTTATGGAGAGAGAATTAATGCAAGAACAGACCTATACACTATCAAAACTGCAAATGTATGACGAATGCCCTCAAAAATACAAACTATGCTACATCGACAAAGTCCACATTGTTGAAAACATCAGTAAAGGCGCGTCTCAACAGGGAAACAACA
>CAZIVG010000171.1:0-3695 GCA_964542595.1 uncultured Muribaculaceae bacterium
GATTTTGGATATTTCAAAAGAACTTGTCGAAAAGTATGAAGGAAAAGTTCCCGAATCGATTGACGAATTGGTGAAGTTCAAAGGTGTTGGCAGAAAAACAGCAAACCTTGTCATGGCGAAAGGTTTTGATACTCCTGCAATTTGTGTTGATGTTCATGTTCATCGGATTTCTAATCGTCTGGGTTGGGTGAAAACGAAAACTCCTGACGAAACCGAAATGGAACTTCGAAAGCATTTGCCGAAAAAATATTGGCTTGATATAAACACGATTCTTGTCACTTTCGGACAAAACCTTTGCAAGCCTCAACGCCCGATGTGCGAGACATGTCCGGTAAAAGAATATTGTGAATCTGATAAAGCATAAAAACATTTATTTTATGCAGCCTGTGACACGAAGTGAACCGAGCAAATAAAATAAATGTTTTATGTTAGAACAATATTAAAATTATTAGTTTCCACCTGAAATGAAGTTTATGATATCGAACAAAGAATCTTTTACGAATTCTGCTGCCAACTCTTGGACAGGTCTTTTGTCAATGTAATCGAACGCGATATAAAGCGGGTCTCTTGAGTTTTTGAATCTCATTCTGAGGTCTTTTTTATCAAGAATAGCAAGATTGGCTTGGAGTTTGTTTTCTTCTTGAGCTTTTCTCAACAATGGTCTGAATTGTCCGTTTCCGCCTCTGTTGTTATTTGTATTGCCTGCCGGATTGATTGCCATCTGCTTTTCCTCTTAATTATCTCTTATGTATATATAAAGGTATATACTTTTAAGAAATTGCGTATATACCTTTGGAATATTACAAAATGTTTACAATTCATTAATATTAAATATATATAAAATTTTTGTCATTTTTGAATCACCGTATTAAAATAAGAAAAAGAGTTTAAGGAGGAGAGATATGAGAACTTATAAAATAGAGGAAATTACTGAAATCGTTGGCGGAATACTTTCTAAAGTCGAAGATGCTTCGATTAATAAACTGATGCCGCCGCTTTTGGCTGATGAAAACACACTCGCTTTGGCTTTGTCTGAAGAAGAGATTGAAAACCTTGCAAAAACGAGCGCAAAAGCTGCTTTGGTTCCTCTCGGTGTTAACTTTGAACATATCTCCACAATCGAAGTTGAAAGACCCAGATTGGCCATGATGAAATTGCTTCACCTCTTTTATGATGCACCTGATGCACCGGTTGGTATCCACCCGTCAGCGGTTATTCACCCTGATGCAAAACTCGGTGAAAATGTTTCAATCGGTCCTAACGTCGTTATTTCAAGAAACGTTGTTATTGGTAATAACACAAAACTTCTTGCTAATATTTACATCGGAAAAAATACTTCAATCGGTGAACACTGCTTGTTCCATGCCGGTGTAAACATTGGTGACAACTCAAAAATCGGAAACAGAGTGATTCTTCAACACGGAGTGAGCATTGGCGCAGACGGATTTAGCTTTGTTACCGAAAACCCGGATGTTATTGAGCAGGCAAGAAAAGAAGGCTCTGTAAAAGAATCTAATTCTCAACAAAAAGTTTATAAAATCCCGTCAATTGGCGGAGTCGTTGTTGAAGATGATGTTGAAATCGGTGCTAACACTTGTATTGATAAAGGTACGATTGAAAATACAATAATCGGGCCACAAACAAAAATCGACAACCTCGTTCAAATCGGCCACAACTGCAAAATCGGCGGTGCTTGTATGATCGTTTCTCAAGCAGGCATTGCAGGAAGCTGCAAAATCGGTGACAGAGTAGTTATTGCCGGCCAAGCAGGACTCGCTGACCACCTCAGCATCGGCTCGGATTCTATTGTAATGGCTCAATCAGGTGTTTCAAAAAGCTTCCCTGAAAAATCAATCATTTTGGGCTCACCGGCTGTTCCGAGAAAAGATTTCATTAAACAGTTGAAAATGCTTAAATCTGCAGAAGAGATGGTTGCAAAATTCAAAAAATACGAACATCTTCTCGATGCTCTTGAACAAGGAGAACAATAGTGAATATGACGGCACAAAACGTAAAAACAATCGCAAAAGAGGCCAGCGTAACATCAAAAGCCCTTATGACAGGGGTTGACTGTACCGCAAGACTCGTTCCTTCTGATAAAAAAGGGATTAGGTTCCACATTGGAGACAAAACTGTTGAGGCTCATGTTGATAATGTTGTTTCGACTGAACATTGCACCGTAATTGGAAGCTCCGAAATCAAAGTCATGTTGATTGAGCATTTTATGGCTGCTTGTGCGATTTGTAATATTGAAGCTGTCGATGTTTATCTTACTCATTTTGAGTTGCCGATTCTCGATGGCGGTTCTGCTCAATGGGTTGAAGTATTCAAACAGGCCCAGAATTCTGCTGATGAACGTTATATGCTTACGGAGCCTGTGACTTTTGTCAATGGAAAAACTCATGTTATTGTTCTTCCGTCAGATGAGTTTAAAGTCACTTACAGTGTGAATTTCAATCATCCTGAGTTGAAAAATCGCTGGGTCAGCCTTGATAAAGAAAAAATGAATGAAATCATTGAGGCGAGGACTTTTGGATATTTGAAAGAACTGGAAATGCTTCAAGCGGCGGGTTATGCCAGAGGTGTGAGCATTGAAAATACAGTCGGATTGACTGAAGACGGATATACAACAGAGTTGAAAAGTGAATTTGAACCCGCAAAGCATAAGATTCTTGATTTAATCGGTGATTTCTATTTAACAGGGTTCAATCCGTTGAGCCTCAAGGCTGAAGTCATTGTGAAAGAAGCAGGGCATGCTGTGCATGTTCAGGTTGCTAAAATTTTAAAAGACAAAATTAAAAAGGAGATATAGATGGAAAACACAACTGAAGAAAAACTCCAGTTTGATATTATGCAAATCATGGAAATGATCCCCCACAGATACCCGTTTTTGCTTGTGGACAAAATTACTGAATGCGTACCGGGGAAATATTCAAAAGGTTACAAAAATTTGACGTTTAACGAACCTTTTTTCCAAGGTCACTTCCCGAACAATCCGATTATGCCGGGTGTTTTGCAGGCTGAAGCTCTTGCGCAGCTTGGAGCAGGAATTATCATGACTTTGCCTGAATATAAAGGTAAATTGCTTGTTTATGCGGGAATTGATAATTGTCGTTTCAAAAGAATCGTGAGACCCGGAGACAGGCTCGATATGGAAGTTGAAATGACAAGAGTTAAAGGACCGATTGTAAAAGCTCACGGTAAAGCAATGGTTGATGGGCAGCTTGCGATGTCTGCTGATATGATTTTCTCTGTGGCGTAAACTATTATCTGAATGAAAGAAGGAAAAATGATTGATAAAAGAGCAATAATTTCAGACGATGCTCAAATCGGAAATAACGTTACGGTTGGTGCTAATGCGGTAATCGGCGATAACGTGAAACTTGGTGATAACGTAATCATCATGCCAAACGCCTATCTTGAGCACTGCGAAATAGGTGAAGGTACGATAATTTCACCATTCGCGAGCATTGGAACTGCTCCACAGGACTTGGGATATAAAAACCAGCCTACAAAGTCGATTATCGGTAAAAACTGTATTATTAAAGAATATGCAACTGTTAACAGAGCCGCTACAGAAGGCGATGCAACTATTGTCGGCGACAGATGTATGCTTATGACATCGACCCACGTTGCTCACAACTGTGTTTTGGCTGATGAAGTAATTATGGCAAACCTTGCACCTCTCGGCGGTC
>CAZIVG010000172.1:0-3687 GCA_964542595.1 uncultured Muribaculaceae bacterium
AAGTCTGTTAAACTCGTCTTCGTTAATTATTCTTACACCGAGAGATTCTGCTTTATCATACTTAGAGCCTGCGTTTTCACCTGCTAAAAGAAATGATGTTTTTTTGCTGACGCTGGATGAGGTTTTTCCTCCATTAAGTTTGATTAACTTATCGAAAACATCCCTGGACTCAGATAATGTTCCGGTTATAACAAAAGTCGTACCCTTAAATATATCCGAAACTTCGGTTTCATCCGCGGCTTTCGGTTTTACACCCAGCAACTCAAGGTTTTCTAATAACTCATTATTAAATGAATTTTTGAAAAAATCAAGGATACTAAGCGCGATTTTCTCACCTATGCCGTCAATCTCTTCTATTTCTTCTTTAGTTGTGTCTTTTAAAGCATTGACTGTCTTAAATTTATTCGCTAAAAGTTCAGAAGTTTCCTTCCCGACATGTCTGATTCCAAGTGAGTTTATAAATCTCGAAAGAGTGGGGGTTTTGGAGTTTTGGACAACTGCATAAAGGTTTTTCGCCGATTTTTCTGCAACCAAATCCAGCTTCAAAAAGTCTTCGACGTCCAAACGATATAAATCAGAAGGGTTCTTAACCATATTTTTTTCAACGAGTTGTGAAATAATATTGTCACCCAATCCGTCAATGTCCATACAGTCTTTTGAAACCCAATATTCCAGACGCGCTTTGACTTGTGCAGGACAACCAAAATAATTTGTACAGTATAAATTCACTTCTCCTTCAGGAGTTACAAGCTCTGTGTTGCAAAACGGACAATGTTTTGGAGGCTCATAAGGTACTCTATTTTGAGCATGCTCAGTAACACAAATGACTTTAGGAATAATTTCAGCGGCCTTTTTGATAAGCACTCTGTCGCCAATGTTTATGTTGAGTCGTTTGATTTCATCAAAATTGTGCAAAGTCGCACGCTGAACAGTCGAACCTGAAACAAAAACAGGTTCTAAAATAGCAACAGGAGTCACTGCACCGCTTCTGCCAACATTGACCTGAATATCTTGAACTATTGTGGAAACTTCTTCCGGAGGAAACTTAAAAGCAGTAGCCCATCGAGGTGCTCGAGACGTACTTCCCATTTCTTCTTGTAGTGCAAAACTGTTTATTTTTATTACAACGCCATCTGTCGCATAATCGAGAGATTGTCTTTTTAAGTCCCAATATTTGCAATATTCAATCGCTTCATCAATATTTTTACAGACTCTATAATCAGGATTTGTGTTAAAATTCATTTGCTTAAGAAACTCAAGCATTTGTGAATGTGATTCAATTTTCACTTCATCGCTGTCCAACCTGCCGTAGTATGCAAACATTGAAAGCTCACGAGATGCTGTAATAGCCGAATCAAGCTGTCTTAAAGAGCCGGCAGCAGCATTTCTGGGATTTGCAAACAATTTTGAATTGCTTTGCATTTGTAATTCATTAAGTCTTTCAAAAGCTGATTTCGGCATAAAAATCTCACCGCGAACTTCCAGCTCCGAAACCTTTTCAGGCAATACATGCGGTATGCTTTTTATGGTGCACAGATTATTCGTGATATTTTCTCCGACAAAACCGTCACCACGAGTAGCACCAACCGAAAATTCAGAATTTATATACGTCAAAGAAACAGCCAGTCCATCGATTTTTAACTCGCAAACCAATTCGGGTTCAATATCCAAATCATAATTTTTTTGAAGTTTTTCATACCAGAGTTTCAAATCTTCGTAAGAATAAGTATTGTCCAGACTGTAAAGTCTCATCTTGTGCATGTGCTGAGAAAATCTTTTTTCTGCACTACCCCCAACTCTAATTGTCGGTGAGTCTGTTGTTTTCAAATCAGGGTTTTCAGCTTCGAGCGTCTGAATCTCCTTAAAAAGTCTGTCATACTCAGCATCTGAAACGGTCGGAGAGTCCAGATCGTAATATTCGCTGTTATATTTCTTTAAAAGTTTTGACAGCTCATCATGCCGTTTTTTAATCTCTGTATTACTAATAGTTTCTTTCCTGTATAATCTCAATAGAAGTATTTTACAATAAAAAATCAAGAGAATCATGAGCCTTATAAAAAAAATTAAGGATTATTATAAAAACGAAAAAATCACGCTTTTCACTACTCCATCACATGCTCAGGGGGAGTTTATTCCTGAAGACACAAAAAAACTTTTGGGTGAAACATTTTTTAAATCCGATTTTTCGGAAATTGAGGGTTTTGACAATTTGAGAAATCCTTCAGGAATTCTAGATGAACTTCAATTAAAAATAGCTGGAATTTATCGCAGCAAATATTCTTTTGTTTTGACAAACGGCTCAACATCAGGGATTGTGGCGTTAATGCTTGCAACTTTGAAAGAAAACGATAAAGTTCTTGTTGCGAGAAATTGTCACGTAAGCATCTACAACGGACTCGTTTTAACAGGTGCAAAGCCTGTTTGGTTAATACCTGAATACAACACAGAATGGGGAATCTTTGAAGAACTTTGCCCCCAAAAAATTGAATCAACATTTGAGAATAACCCCGACATAAAGGCTTTGATTTTAACAAGTCCCACTTATGAAGGAGTATATTCAAATATTTGTGATATTTCGAAAGTGGCACAAAAATTTGGCGTGAAGTTGATAGTCGATGAAGCACATGGCGCTTTGACTCATTTTGGTGATTTCAAAACAAAACCTGCAATTCTTTGCGGCGCTGATGCAAGCGTGCAGTCTCTTCATAAAACCGCTGGCGCGCCTAACCCTTGCGCAGTTTTACATCTTTCTAAATCAACAAAAATATCAAAAAAGCAGATTCAAAACGCTTTGAATTTAATTAACACGACTTCTCCATCATACCCTCTTATTGGTGCTGTTGAATCAACTGTAAACTTTTTAAATTCTAATCGTGGAAGAGAGTCTGTCAATGCTTTGATAGAATCGGTCGCAATTTGCAAAGCAGACAACAAAAACATTGAATTTTATGAAGGATTTAATGACCCGACAAGACTTTTGATAAAAATACCTCACACAAATTCTTTGGATGTTTCAAACATACTCAATAAAATATACAAAATCGAAGAAGAATTTTCCAGCGAAAAAGCTATGCTTTTTATTACAGGAATAGGAACCACATCTTCAAAGCTGGAAAGGCTTTTTGAAGTTTTAAGAAAAATTCGCTGTCCCCATTCTGAAAAAACTCAACAAAATGAGATTCCAAAGATTCCTGAAACTGTTTTTACACCGAGAGAGACTTATTTTAAACTTAAAAAGTCAATTGAATTAAAAGAAGCGGCAGGAAAAATCAGTGCGGAAACAATCATAACCTACCCGCCTGGCATTCCCATTCTGATTCCCGGAGAACGAATTCAAGAAATACATTTAAAACTTATTAAGAAAAATACAATCGAAATCGTTGACTAGATTCTTCTTTGAAGCGAATGAATCATTGTATTCTTGGGCTTCTGAGGATTATTGCTGAGGTTATATTCTCCCTCGACTTTGTATGCAAACATATCAGAATACAGATTGTCAAAAAGAATCTTGAATCTCGGGGTCACAATTATTTTATTAAATATTTTTAAGGTAAGTACTCTGTCGAGTGAATTTGACTTCTCCTCAAACTCAATCAATTCATCAAAAACATCTGCTGCACAACAAAAGTTTATCTTCATTTTATGTTTAATATTTTCAACTATAAGCTTTACTTACTAAGACACCAA
>CAZIVG010000173.1:0-3676 GCA_964542595.1 uncultured Muribaculaceae bacterium
TTTTTATGAAATCTTTCTTAAGTATCCCCAAAACCTGATAAAAGGGCAAGGCTTTTTGTTAATTTATAAGACATATTTATATTACAAAAACCTTAATATAAAACGTTTACGGGAGAGAGATATGCAAGTTTATTCACAAGAGGAGTTCTTCAAAAAGCAGGCTGAATTAATTATGGAAAATTTAATGAAAATCGTGGAGGATTATCCTTGTAAAAATAAAACTCAGGTGATAAAAAACTATGTTTATATGGCAGATCCTGTGAAAATATACTAATATTGTGTGATTTCAATATCAGCAGTTTTTTCAACAGGAAGCGAGAAAATGAATTTCGAACCACCCTCTTTTTTAGACTCGGCGTGGACTTTGCCTTTGTGGGCTTCTACTATTTTTTTTGTGATGAAAAGACCTAAGCCTGTGCCAACTTTTTTGAATTTTTCTGAGCCGGTGATGTATTCCTCAAAAATATATTCGAGTTTGTCATCTGCAATTCCGTGTCCTTCATCTTCGACCGTTATTTCTAAGTTGTCATCTTTTTGGGCAACTGAGATATAAATCGATGTTCCTTTTGGAGAGTATTCTGATGCATTTGTTATTAGATTTGTCAGAACTCTTTTAATCTCCAACTCATCAAAGTCAAAAATATCGTTTTCAAGATTTGTTGTGATTATGACTTTTTGGTTTTCATTTTCAAGCAAATATTTTAAACCATCGACACTGGATTGGAGAGTTTGTCTTATTGAATTCGGTTTTTTTGCGATTTTGCATTGTCCGTTGTTGATTTTGTACCTTGTGAGGACATTGTCTGTCATTCTCATCATGTATCTTGATGAATTTAAGATTTCTTTAATAATCTCTTCTTGTTCTTTATTAATCTTTCCGAAACTTTCACTCAAAAGAAGCTCCAGGGCACGTTTTTCTGCTCTGACAGGAGTCTTCAAGTCGTGAGTTAACATTTCGATGAATCTCTCTTTTTGCTTTTGGGCTTCGATTTCTTCTGTAATATCTATCATCATGATGAGATACCCGACTTGTTCTCCGTCCACTGTTATTTTTGAGACAGTCGTTCTTGTGAATTTGCCGTTTAGAAAAATAAATCGGAATGTGGTCTGTTTTTCTTCAGAGACAGTGAATTTTTCAAGCAGGTTCAGCCCTTCTGTTTGTTCGTTTTCTTTTAGTATTTGAATGAAGCTTTTGTTCGAATAAACTGTTTTTTCTAAAAGTTTGTTATTTTGGGAAACGATTTCAAAGTTTAGGTCTGTTATGATAATCTCATTGTTCGTAAACTCATAAATCATGTCGAGTTTTTCTTTTTCTTTGAATAATTCGTCTTGCATATGTTTCAGTTTCAAAACGCTTTGAACCTGTGCTCTTGTTGTGTTTACATCAAAAGGCTTTTCTATATATGCAAGAGAGCCGAGTTTATAGCCCCGAATTTTATTTTCGTTTTCACCATGCGCACTTACATAAATGACAGGTGTTTCTTTGTGTTCTTTTACGAACTCCTCAGTAAACTGAAAACCATCAATTTCAGGCATCACGACATCAATTAGCGCAACGTCAATTTTTTTATTTTTTGTTTCTCTTAGTGCTTCGAGAGGACTCGAGAAGGTCAAAATCTCCACACCGAGAGGCTCGAGTGTAGCTTCTAACAATTCGATGTTCATCAAATTGTCATCAACGATTAATATTTTTCCTTCTGTCTTTTTCATTATAATCCTGATTTCCTTGCACCGGACAATTATCTTAAATCCTTCATGCTAAAATAATAATTACCCAACTGGAGGATAATTTGTTTCTTTTTTTACTCTTTCACCCCTCCGGCCAGCATATCGTTTATGAAATATTTTTTGCCTGCCAGAAATATTATGATTACCGGAAGAGAGAGAACAACAGAACAAGCTGTTAAGTCGCCCCACATAACGACTTCTCTGAAGCTGCCTTTGAATTGAGAAAGCGCGACTGGCAGAGTAGTGATGTTCGGGGAGTTGGTTACAATCAGCGGCCACATAAAACTGTTCCAAGTCGTTATGAATGTAAACAACCCAAGGGTCACAATTGCCGGCAAAGATAACGGTATGGCAATTGTGAAAAATATTTCAACAAAATTGCAGCCGTCGATTCTTGCAGCGTCTTCGATTTCTGATGACATTCCTAAAAACCATTGTCTCATCAAAAAGACTCCGAACCCTCCGAAAAGTCCGGGTATAATCAAAGCCTGATATGTGTCAATCCAATGTAACTCTCTCATAAGAAAGAATAAAGGGATTATGTTCACCTGAGGAGGAATCATCATTGTGACAAGAAAAACGAAGAATAAAAACTCTTTGTGACGGAATTTTCCTCGTGCAAATGCGAAACCGGCCATTGAAGCGAAAAGAATTTGAAAAACTGTAGTGACAACTGCAACGAACAGACTGTTAAAAAAGAACTTCCAAAGCGGTAACTTAGAGAAAACACTTACATAGTTTTTCAAAACGAATGGTTCCGGAATCGGATGAGGCGGGAACGAAAAAATCTGAGACTCGCCCATGAACGAAACCGCGACCATCCACAAAAACGGCGCCAACATTGATATTGCGCCAATAATTAAAACAGTATAACCCAATATGACCGAAAATCTCTTCATAAGAACTATTCTAAGATGATTGACTATTAATGACAAGTTTTCGTGAGAAGTTGTCATTTCTTAATTTTTCTTCACAAAACCTGTGTTTTTCAATGATGTAGGGTTATTTTTTATTTAAAAATATGTTATACTACAAATGTAATATAAGGAAAGATGAAAATATGAGTCGGGTGCTTTTATTGAATTCTGAGAACGAACCGCTTCGAATTTGCAGTTGGAAGCGAGCTTTGGTTCTTTTGATGAAAGGCAAGGCTCAGTGCGTCGAAAGTATTCGAAATATCGAAGACTTCATTCGAATCGATAGTACAGATATTCCGAGGGTGATTAGGCTCAACTATAATTTGGCAGTTCCATACAAGGAGCTGCCTCTTCCGTTTAATAGAGAGAATATTTTCGTTAGAGATGACTATACATGTCAGTATTGCGGAAAGAAATTCTCAGCTTCGGATTTGACGCTTGATCATGTTTATCCGAAATCCCGTTTGGGGCCTGATATTTGGGAGAATCTTGTCACCTGCTGTAAGGAATGTAACCAGTACAAAGCCGACAAAACCCCGAAAGAAGCCGGCATGAAGCTTTTGCGAAGACCTTTTCGCCCTACTGAATATTTTGAATTTGAGATAAAAAAATGCTCTTATTATGACAGAGTTTATTTGCAAAATTGGGCAAGTTAAAAAACTAAAATATTTTCGCAAAAGAAATGAAATAGTCGTTGATTACGTTTATGATAATCGGCATAATCCACAACAAAATTGCGGCACCCAAAACAGGTTTAAAAAGGAAGCTTAATTGAAAAACGTTTACCTGGGGTGCGGTTTTTGAAATTATCCCCAGAATCAAATCCTGTGCAAGCGTTGCGAGAAGTACCGGGGACGCTATTTGCAGACCCACATATAAGACGTTTGAAGTCAAAGTCACAAGATACTCTTTATTGATAAGTTGATCCAAAGGAATTGCTGAGGCATAAATAGGAAAGATATCGAAACTCCTGTGAAGAGCGTTAATCAGCCAATAAATGCCACCAACATTTATGAAAAGTATTATCGCTA
>CAZIVG010000174.1:0-3670 GCA_964542595.1 uncultured Muribaculaceae bacterium
TTATATCCGTGCGGCGTTGGGTCGTTAATTGTCAAGCAAGAACAGTGTTTGATATTTAACAAAAAGTACAAAAAACAGAATACGAAAGGACATTAACAAAATGACAGAAACAGCAAAAATGATTTCACGCTCGAATGCAGAAGCGTTGATTCCACAAGAGACATCATCTGAAATCATCAAAAACGTACCGGGGGCTTCAGCGGCATTATCTTTGTTTAAGCAGCTTCCGAACATGAGTGCAAAACAGAAAACTCTTCCGATTGCACAAACTTTACCTACCGCCTACTTCTTGAACGGCGATACAGATATGAAAAAGACTACAAATGCTGAATGGGATAAATTGACTTTGACAGCAGAAGAAATTGCGGTCATCATTCCTATTCCTGAAGCGGTTTACAACGATTCTCAATATTCAATGTGGGATGAACTTAAACCACAAATCGTTGAAGCCTTCGGTTTGGCAATCGACCAGGCTGTGTTCTTCGGAACTAACAAACCTGCATCTTATCCGAACGCAATTGTTACCGAAGCTATTGCAAAAGGTAATGTTGTTCAAGTCGGCACAAACGAAGACATCGCGGGTGACATCATTGGTGAAAACGGTGTTATGTCTAAAGTTGAAGACGGTGGTTTCAAGGTTAGCGGTTTCTACGCTGACAACAAATTGGAAGCTAAATTCAGAAACCTCAGAGACAAAAATAACCAGCTTCTTTACACTCCCGGCTTGACTTCAGAAATGCCTGTAAACTTGGTTGGAAGACCTCTTAAATATGACGAAATCGGTGGTGTTTTTGACACAACAAAAGCTTTGCTTGTTGCCGGTGACTTCTCTAAAGCGGTTTACTCTATTCGTCAAGACCTCACATTCAAAGTTTTGGATCAAGCTATTATCCAAAATCCGGATGGCACAATCGCTTACAACCTTGCTCAACAAGACATGGTTGCATTGCGTTTCGTAATGAGATTGGTCGTTCAAGTTGCAAACCCTGTAAGCAGAAAAGGTGGCGCAAGCCGTTATCCTTTCGCTGTCTTGGCTCCTGCAACAGTTTAATCACTTTTTATTTCGGGCTGCGGTGCGGTGTTTTCACTGCGCCGTTGGCCTTTTTGTTACATAAACGGAAAATATGATAATTTTTTATTTTGAAATTATTTCATAATACAGCCATGAAGAAGCTTTACTTATTAGTTATCATTGCAATTTTTGTGTTTTTGATTTATTCAGAAGGCAAAAACAGTTTTGTTTTGAAAAACTTTGTTGTAGGTTGTAATGACAAAACAGAGAGAGCTGTTAGTGCTTTTTATGATTTCCTTGAAGAAGATGTGAAAAATTATCCGTTTGAAGATGAGAAAAGAGCAAAAAACTTTTTTGTAATTGACAAAAATAGCTTGAGTGCGTTTTGTTATGACTTAAACTCTGACAAGGTTGATGAAATCGTTGGTGTCGTTCAAGGACAGCCTTATTCAGGGATTAGCGGCTGCAGATTGTTTGTTTTGCAAAAGAAAAATAATAAATTTGACCAAATTTACAGTGAAAATTTTCCGCTTAATCTTACGGAAATAACAGTGACAAAGGATTCGACAAAAGGCTATTATGATTTGAAAGTAAAAACGGTCGAGGATAAAACAGGAATCGTCAGAATAAAAAACTAGACTTACAAAAAATATATTACACAGAAAACAGCACATCCGTGCTGTTTTCTGTGCGAAAAAGGAGGATAAATGGATAAAAAATTTGAATATGCAGTGGACTTTATATTTAAAGTTGAAGGTGGTTATTCCAATCATTCTAAAGACCAGCCCACGAATATGGGGATTACTCAAACGACCTACAATCAATACAGAAGGGCGAAAAAACTGGGGATTAAAAACGTAAAACTCATAACGAAAGAGGAAGCGAAAAACATATATTATGAGTTTTATTGGTTGCCATCTGGCGCGAGCAAGTGTAAAAACCCAAAGTTGGCTTTGGCGTATTTTGATGGAGAAGTGCAGCATGGACACGCTGATAACAGCAAGTTGGTTCAGCAAGGCGGCTCGAGTTTGAGTACTTATATCGAGGCCAGACAGAAGTTTTATTCTCAGGCAAAAAACAGAGATGTTTTTGGTGAGGGATGGAAGAATCGAATAAATGAACTCAAAAATGAAGTTTCACAAGGTGCTGTTCCGTCGTCAAAAGCAGTTGTTTCAAAACCTTCAGCTTCAAAGGTTCAAGATGCAAAAAAAGATGGCGAGCCGAAACGAAATTTTTTGCAGCAGCTTAAATATGAACAAGACAATAAGATGGCGGCGTTTAAGGATAGGCTTTTGTCTTCGGCGAATAAAGAGTATATGGATTCCTCGTTAGAAAAAAGATTCCACGGTGAAATCCCCAAAGGCTATGTAAACGAAGCTTCCGGTAAAAATGAAATCTTCACTCGTGAACAATTGGAGAAAATGGAGCCGAAAGAGAAAGAGCTTAAGAAAAAGGCAATAAATTACCAGAAAAAAACCATCGGGGTTCCGTCTGAAAAAGAAGCAAAAGAAACAGTCTCAAAAGGAGGTATGGTCTATGTTGAATCTTATCAAAGAGCAGATGGCACAAAGGTTCGAGGATATTACAGAAGTAAGTAGGAATTACATAAACGGAAAATATGATAATTTTTTATTTCAAAAGTCGCTGCATAATATGAATATGAAAAAGACTTTTTTTATAACTTTAGTTTTTATCCTTTTTGTTTGGTCGTTTGTTATTGAGCCTAAAATGCTTATGATTACGGACTACAAAATCACTGAACCCTATTTTAAAGGACATAATTTTAAGATAGTTTTTGCAAGTGATTTTCATATTAAAAAAAATCAAAAAAAACGTCTTGAGAAAATTGTTGCCAAAATTAACTCAGAAAACCCTGATTTAGTTCTTTTGGGCGGCGATTTTGTTGTGGGTGATTTCCCTGAAAAGTCTATGCCTGTTGAGCAAATTGCTCAAGGTCTTTCCAAAATCAAATCGAAATACGGGGTTTATTCGGTTCTTGGCAACCATGATGAGTGGTACGATTCAAAAAGAGTCGCCAATTCTCTTAAAAAGTACGGTATAAAGGTACTGGATAATGAAAATGTAAAATTAAATCTTGAGGACAATAAGACGCTTTACATCGTTGGGATTGAGGATTTGCAAAGCGCAAAACCTGATTTGGACAAGGCTTTTGGTCTAAAAAATAAAGAAAATGCGCCTGTGGTTTTTCTCACACACTCTCCTGATATTTTCTTGAAAAATCCTTACAAACCATTTATTACACTGGCGGGACACACACACGGCGGTCAGGTTGTTTTTCCGTTTTTTGGTGCTTTGATTGTTCCTTCGAGTTATGGTTCAAGATTTGCCTCAGGGCTTATTAAAGAGAACGATTCAACCATGATTGTTTCAAAAGGAGTCGGGACGAGCATTTTGCCTTTGCGATTTAATTGTGTTCCTGAAATTAATGTGATTGAGTTTGAGTGATGAAAAAAAAAGTTTTGATATTTGTAATTTTTATAGTCATTGTTGCAGTCGGAAAAGAGCTTTATGATTGGATTAAATATCCAAATGGGTACGAACGCGCATACAAATATGTTTTCAATTTTTGGGAGCCATATTTGCCTAAGTATAAAGATGTTTTAAAAGTTTATTTATTGAGCAGTGATGTTGGCAGCA
>CAZIVG010000175.1:0-3649 GCA_964542595.1 uncultured Muribaculaceae bacterium
ACTCCAACGAGCGGAACTTCCAATTGTTGAGCGAAAACCCTCGCAACCGTGACACATGCCCGAATTCCGGTAAAGCTACCCGGACCGACGTTTGTTCCAATAACATCAATATCTTTCATCGTAATATTTTGTTTTTTCAAAATACCAACAATCGTAGGTATCAAAAAAGCTGACTGATACTTTTCATTGTGGTTTTCAACAGTAACGGAAGCGAGAACCTCTTCATCACAGCTTAACGTCACGTAAGTTTTGTCCAAACTTGTGTCAAATGTTAAAATTTTCACTGTTCCAATCCTTTTAAAAGTTCTTTATATTTTTCACCAATTGCATAGAAATCAAAAATCCTTGAATTTTCATCAACATATTCAATTTTGATTTCTATTCTGTCAAAAGGAAGTTCAACGTCGGAAAACTCTGCCCATTCAACCATCGTCAAAACATTTGGTTTTGAATATTCTGTCAACTCATCGATAATAGTCGCAACCCCTTCTTTTTCAAGACGATACAAGTCAAAGTGATAAACAGGCAAATCACCTGAAAGATATTCGTTAATGATAACGAAACTCGGACTTGTGACTTTTTCTTTTACGTTCAAATGGTTTGCAACGAGTTTTGTGAATGCGGTTTTCCCTGCACCAATATCTCCATAAAGACAAACGAACGCGCCTTCTGCTTTAAACGCCTTTGCAAATCTTTCAGCAATAATATTAGTATCATCTAAACTGTTTACGGTGATTGAAAAAATCTTGTTCATAGAAAAAGAATAACATGAATTGAAATAACAAAAAAGAACATTATATAAATAATATGAAAAAAATAATATTCTCACTAATTCTGATATTTTCTACAATCCTAACCGCCCCACAAGTGTTTGCGGAAGGCATGGTCCTGAAAGCCGGAGTTTCACTTTCTGACCAAGTTCCACAAGGCTTTTTCGGAAGCTGGAAAATCACATCTGAAATAATCTCAACCAACAACAAAAAAATGTTCAATGAAACATCAACCGACTACTGGAACTTATCGAAAGTGGGCGACGTCATTACATTAACAAACCCTGTTTCGGGTGCCGAAGCATCAGTAACGGTTGAGGATGTAAAAGGAAACAAAATAACATTCACCCATGTCACTAAAGGACGTAACGCAAAAATGACAGAAACTCCGACTTTGACATTAAATGGTGAAAATTTTTCTGGAACTGATAAAATAGTTGTAGAAAAATATAAATACGGAGAGTTGGTAAGTTCCGACACTGTAGTTTATAAAATTACAGCGGAAAAACTGTCGGGAAATTCAGCAAAATCCATATTTATGAGCGAAAGATAGAAAATCAGAGTTGGAGAGAGAATAAAAAATGAATGACAAAAAGAAATTTGAATATGATGTGGTGATTTTGGGAGGGGGCCCCGGAGGAATTTCGGCTGCGATTTATGCTTCTCGCGGAGCAGCAACAACGGCAATCATCGACACATCAATGCTCGGCGGACAACCTTCTAATTACCTTGAACTTGAGAATTATCCGGGATTGGGCAAAATCGGCGGTTACGACATGATGGAAAAATTTGAAGAGCATGCCGACATTTTTAGCATCGACAAATATCCGATGCAAGAAATTGAGAAAATCGAACTTCTGGGAAAAATAAAAACGATTGAAACAAAAGAAGCGATTTTTGAAGCAAAAACAGTAATCATCGCAACAGGCGCTCAGGCAAAAAAACTGGGAATCAACGGAGAAAAAGAGTTCTTAGGAAGAGGCGTAAGCTATTGCGCAGTCTGTGACGGAGCGTTTTACAGAGACAAAGTCGTTGCAGTCGTCGGTGGCGGAAACGCAGCAGTAGAAGAAGGCTGCTACCTTACAAAATTCGCAAAAAAGGTTTACATCATTCACAGAAGAGATTCCCTTCGTGCTGACAAAATTGTTCAGGAAAGAGCCTTCAAAAACGAAAAAGTTGAGTTTATCTTCGACACAGTTCCAGTGGAAATCCAAGGTAACGAATGCGTTGAGAGTCTTGTCATTAAAAACGCAAAAACAGGAGAAGTAAAAAATCTCGAGACAGATGGCGTTTTCCCGTACATCGGATTCAGCCCTAATGTAGAATCTGTCAACGCACAGATAAAGCAAGATGAGACAGGGTTCATCGTCACTGATGAATGCATGCAAACCTCGCTGGAAGGCGTTTTTGCCATAGGTGATGTAAGAACAACTCCTCTCAGACAGGTAATTACAGCCGCGGCAGACGGTGCAGTAGCAGGGTGCTACGCAGTGAAGTACCTTGAAGAAGTTGCTCAAGAAGCTCTTATTTAAAAATTTAAAATAGTTATGTTAAAGATTAGTTATAATAAGAAAATATTCGACGTTTAGTGTAAAATGTTGGTATGCTGAAAAAATTATTACTAATCTTTTTCATATTCATAATCAATTTATTTAACTTTGCTGCAGCCGAAGAAATTCTTAAGATTAATTCAATCACCTTCGACAACTCCGACAATGTCATTTTTCTGGGCTCCGCAAGCAAAGTTCAATATATCAACGTCAAATCAATGAAATTGACAAACCCGAATCGAATTTCTTTTGACATTGAAAATGCTGTCTTGACAAAACCAAATTCCAGTTGGACTTTAAAAAACAGTTCAATAAATCAGGTAAAACTCTCACAATTTTCAACAAATCCCAACGTCGTAAGAATGGTCGTTACCTACAATAATGACTTCAAGATTAACAAACTAAAACTCCACAGAATCGACAATAATCTCGTTTTTTCTTACGACAAAAAAGTGTTTAACAGAGGTTTTTTAAGCTCTGTCTATAACGACGAAAAATCTGCTCAAAATTACTATGAATACACAATTATCGCAGAAGACTCAAAAGTCATTCCATCAAACGCTTCTCAAAATTTTGTAAGAAACCCTCAGGCTGTTGAAATCCAAAAAGCTTTCAATAACAAAGAGGAAGAGGTTTCAACAAAAAATCCCGAACCAGTCGTTGTTTCCACTCCTCTTGAACAAAAATTAAAAAGCAAATTCCACGTAAACAGAATCGACGTAAAACGAGGCAACGCACTGATTCGAGGCATCGGAACAATTGCAATCGAAAGTCCTTTTATCGTATCGAACCCGACAAGGTTGGTTTTTGACTTACCAAACACCTATGTCGCACAAGAAATAAGAAACAAAGAATATGTCCTCGGAGAAAACGAGACAATAAAAATCGGCCAGTTTGAACCGACAAAAGCTCGAATCGTCGTCACAAGCGAAGACGCAGACAAGTTCAGACCGATTTATTCTTACGACGGCCAGAGCATTTTCCTTGCACACGATGACAGAATCCTCGGAATGAAGCTTTATGACAGAACTTCAGCAATCTACAATTACAGCGCAAAAAAACTGAATGACACAACCGATGTTTTACACTTCACCTTCACAGAACCGATTATTCACTCCGTTAAAAAATACTCAAACCGTGTTGAAATCAATCTTTACAACTCATCCGGTTTTGACCATGAGACTTACAAAAGAAATCTTGATTCAGAATTTCTTGCGAAACTCAGGACGGACAGACTTCCTGACTCAGGCATAAAAATTATAATCCCGATTAAAAAGACAACCTCTGTAGATTATCAAGAAGGTTTTGACAACAAACAACTCCGAATCA
>CAZIVG010000176.1:0-3640 GCA_964542595.1 uncultured Muribaculaceae bacterium
AGGGTTTTCCATCTCACCAACGTTTTTAGGGTTTTTATAATGTTCCATTACTTTTTCTGTATATTCCCACATATTTATATTCCTTTAAATTCGATACTCTAAATTCACAACAACATTTTAGCGCAAACGACAAAGGAATTAAACAGAAAAAAGGATAAGATTTTATAATATTAAAAAATCCTTCCCTCAATAGCTTTGAGAAAAGGATTTCTTACAAGTATTAGATTATTCTCTATGCTTCATATTTTTTGAAAATCAAAGAAGCATTGTGTCCACCAAACCCGAAAGAGTTAGTTAACGCGTAGTTAACATCAGCTTTAACAGCTTTGTGAGGAACATAATTCAAATTTGCAACCGCTTCATCTTGGTTATCAAGGTTGATAGTCGGAGCAATAACACTTTCGTTAATTGACTTGATACAAACGATAGACTCCGCAGCACCTGTAGCACCAAGCATGTGTCCGTGCATAGATTTTGTAGAACTGACTTTCAAGTCTTTATTAACAGAAAGATCTCCGAAGACTCTTGCAATCGCTTGAGATTCAGCAACGTCACCAAGACCCGTGCTTGTACCGTGAGCGTTTACATATTGAACATCTTTGGGTTCAATTCCCGCATCTTTAACAGCAAGAGTCATAGCCATAGCGGCACCCGAACCGTCAGCAGCAGGAGCAACAATGTCATATGCATCAGCAGTTTGACCATAGCCGACAACCTCTGCATAAATTTTTGCGCCGCGTTTTTTTGCATGCTCAAGTTCTTCAAGAACAAGAATAGCCGCACCTTCAGACATAACAAAGCCATCTCTGTCTTTGTCATAAGGTCTTGAGGCTTTTTGGGGCTCATCGTTACGTTTTGACAAGGTTCTTGCACTGGTGAAAGCACCGATGCCGAGCCTTGTAATGACAGCTTCGCCACCGCCCGCGACCACTACATCCGCGTCATCCCATTGGATAGAACGGAATGCATCACCTACCGAGTGAGCAGATGTTGCACAAGCCGTAACAACCGCCTTGTTGACGCCTTTTGCGCCATGTTTAATAGAAATTCTGCCTGCACCCATATCCGCAATAATCATCGGGACTGTGAAAGGAGAACATTTTGTAGGCCCTCTGTCAATGATAGTGTGGTGCTGTTTTTCAAACATATCAAACCCGCCGGCAGCCGAACCAACGATAACACCGTATCTGTAAGGATCAACGTTTTCACCGGCAACAATGCCTGCGTCAGCAATAGCTTCATCAGCTGCAACTTGTGCAAACTGCATATAGCGGTCCATTCTTCTGGCTTCTTTAGGATCAATATATTGGTCAGGCTCAAAATCTTTTACTTCACCTGCAATATGTACAGTGTGTCCATCAAGCGAAATATGTTCTATTGTGGAGATTCCGCTTTTTCCTTCTAAAAGACTGTTCCAAAATTTGTCAACGCCGATACCAACCGGTGAAACAATCCCTAAACCTGTAACAACAACTCTTCTTTTACTCATCTTCAAACCTTTTTCAATTAATCTGCCGGAGCAATTCCCTCAAAAAAACGGGCTCTTAACAAAAACCGCTTCACCATTCAAGAACTGCAGCCCCCCTCTTAAAAATTGCGGGGAGTATTAAATGCTCCCCACAATAAAATTTAAATTCGCGTAAAACTACGAGTGTGATTCGATGTAGTTTACTGCGTCTTGAACTGTAGCAATTTTTTCAGCTTCTTCATCAGGAATTTCGCAACCGAATTCTTCTTCAAAAGCCATTACCAATTCAACTGTATCCAAAGAATCAGCACCCAAATCAGCTGTAAAGCTTGCTTCAGGAGTAACTAACGCTTCGTCAACACTCAATTGCTCAACTACTACTTTTTTAACTCTCTCAAGAACTGTACTCATGTTTTTTCTACCTCATTTTAAATTAACTACGTATTTTTTCATTTCTAATTATACTATTTCAAGATAATTTTGCAAATTTTTCGTGTACTATGTTACACAACTAAACCGCCGTCGACGCCGATTACCTGTCCTGTCACATACAACCCGTCTTCTGCAAGGAATCTGACAGCTTTAGCAATATCTTCCGCTTGTCCGAGGCGTTTCATAGGAATGTGCTCAGCAATTTTTTCCGTATCAAGGTCTTTTGTCATGTCTGTTTGGATGAAGCCGGGTGCAATCGCGTTAACACGGATGTTACGAGAACCCAATTCCTTAGCCAAAGACTTTGTAAACCCGATCATGCCTGCTTTTGCGGCAGAATAGTTCGCTTGACCGGCGTTACCCATAACGCCCACGATGCTTGACATATTGATAATACAGCCTGAACGCTGTTTAATCATAATTTTGATAGCAGGGCTTGTCATGTAAAACGCACTGTTCAAGTTTGTGTTAATTACCGCTTCCCAGTTTTCTGCGTTCATACGCATAAACAAGCCGTCACGAGTGATGCCGGCGTTATTAACCAGTACATCGATTTTTCCGAATTCTTTTAAAACTTCATCAACAGCCGCCGCGCATGCTTCTTTGTCCGCAACATCGAATTTGTAAGCTTTTGCATCAACGCCAAAAGCTTTGATTTCTTCTACTGTTTGATTAGCAGCTTCATCATTACCTGCATAGCTTACAGCCACATCATAACCTGCTTTTGCAAGTTCAATTGCGCAAGCTTTTCCGATTCCTCTTGATGCACCCGTCACGAGTGCTACTTTTTTATTTTCTGACATAGTTTTACTCCTTATTGACTTACTTTTTACTGATTCATTGGCTTGCAATATTTTTCAGTCGCTGACACTGTGTAAGAACTGTCCTTTCCTGTTTTTATTGCATTAATCGCTTCATCTGCAAATCTTCTTGACACATCCATAGGGAATGAACAAAGAAGATATCTTCCTTGTGTTCCTATATCCATTCTGAAATAACAAACACCGTTTTGGCTGCCCAAAACATACTGATAACCACCCATAACTTTCATCCCTGAACGAGTACAGGTTTTTAAATTGTTCATCAAGTTGATGTGTGAAGCTTCCATTTCGTTGAGTTTATTATTAAAATTATTCTGTTCCTGTTTTCGCAGACGTGCAATTTCCTGGTTTAATTCATTAATTTTTTTGCGTCTTTCCAAGTCAGCCGGAGTGGAATAACCTTTCCTTGTTGCCTCAACAACGTTGTGTTTTTGAAGTTGCACGGACAAACGCTGTATAATTTCTCCGTTTGTTTCTGCCAAAACAGAATTAAACGACAAAACTAAAATAAAAATTAACAAAAAAAGCTTTTTCATTTAAAAAATCCTATCGTAATTTCAAAACTTCAACAACTGTTTTCAATGTTTCGGCATCAAAAACGTTGTGAACGTGAAGTGCAGGGTTTATTTTCTTAATCAAACCGGCAAGAACTTTTCCCGGCCCGATTTCAACAAAAGTATCAACACCTTCTTTTGCCATTTTTTCAACAGTTTGCGTCCAATGAACAGAAGAGTAAATTTGTTCAGCCATTTTGCCTCTGAAAGATTCTGCTTTTGTTGTAATTTCTGCATCAACGTTAGTAAAAACAGGAATTTTCGCGTCATTGATTTTGCAACCTTTTAAAAACTCCGCAAAGTTTTCAGAAGCATCTTTCATCAAATCAGAGTGGAAGCCGCCTGAAACAGGAAGAGGAATAACT
>CAZIVG010000177.1:0-3609 GCA_964542595.1 uncultured Muribaculaceae bacterium
AGCGGCTTCAGTTACTTCGTGCAATGTCATATCAGAACCGCCTGTAACGTTCATAATGATGCCTGATGCGCCGTTGATAGAAGTTTCAAGAAGCGGTGAATTGATAGCCAATTTAGCTGCTTCCATTGCTCTTCCTTCGCCTGTGCCTCTGCCGATTCCCATCAAAGCAGAACCGCTTGATTGCATAACAGCTTTAACGTCAGCAAAGTCAACGTTGATAAGTCCGGGGACTGTGATGATGTCAGAGATGCCTTGAACCCCTCTCAAAAGGACTTCGTCAACAACCTGGAATGCTTCTTTCATAGTTGTTCTTCTTTCAACAACTTCTAAAAGTTTGTCGTTAGGAATTACGATAAGAGCGTCAACAGTTTCTTTGAGTTTTTCAAGACCTTGCATAGCCTGATTCATTCTTCTTTTGCCTTCAAAGCTGAAAGGTTTAGTGACAACACCGATAGTTAATGCTCCTAACTCTTTCGCAATTTTTGCGATAACAGGAGCTGCACCTGTACCTGTGCCGCCGCCCATACCTGCAGTGACGAAGACCATATCCGCACCGTCGAGTGCTTGTACTATTTGGTCTCTTGTTTCTTCAGCAGCTTTTTCACCAACGGAAGGATCTCCGCCTGCGCCCAAACCTTCTGTAAGTTTTCCGCCAAGCTGAATTTTGTTCTCAGCCAATGACATTTTTAAAACTTGCGCATCTGTGTTCATAGCCCAGAAGTCAACGCCTGTCAATCCGGCTTTAATCATTCTGTTGACTGCGTTTCCGCCGCCACCGCCTGCGCCGATGACCTTAATGTCTGCAACGCTGGAGATTTGCGACATATCTAAATCTTGTTCTTTGTCTCTTCTTCCGAAGATATCCGGTCCGAAATTTTCCACTTATTTGGCCTCTTTCAATCTATTACTTTCATACTTGAAGGTTACTTTTTTAATCATAACTTAATTCATATACTATTTTAAAAAAATTAAATAGTAAAGAAAATACTTGCAAATATTTATTTATTTTAATATATTTTATGTGTGCTGCATAAAATATTTAAATTATTTATTTATTTTATTAATTTTTATAGATTAGGGCGACTTTGTATAAATAGAAAACAAATATGCTTAACAATTGTTCATATTTGGGGAAAATGGCGCAACTTTTGCTTTTTTTGTTTTTTATTTTATATGTAAGTGATAGAAGGCGATAAAATGGAAGTTCGTAACAGTTTTCAAAATCTTAGTATTGCAAGACAGAAGAATCCTGCATTTAAAGGTATTGCATACTCTCCGAGATTGTACACACATACAGCGGAACTTACCGATGAGATTTATAAACACTCAAAAGGTCTGCAAAAAGTCATGCTTTATCTGCAAAAGCACAAAGGTGAAATGCTGAACAACAGCGTTACTGCATTTGGTACGACTTTTGTTGCGCCTTTTTTTATTGCGTTCAACCCTGTTTCAAAAGAAGATAAGAATTCTAAATATTATACTGCTTTAAGACAGCCGATTTCTGCAGGGGTTACATTCGGTTCACAATACTATTTGGTTGGGGCATTCAATCGTTGGTGCGAAAGACTGGCTATAAAACATAACATTAATGAACTTGATTTAAGAGCTTGTCCTCCTGATGCTCTTTTGAAGCCGATGGTAAAACAGAATTATAAACTATATAAAGCTGATTGCATCAGTAAAGGTGTAATTCCTGAGAAAAAGTCTGCTTGGATTGAAGCTGAAGTGAAGAAACATAAATACAATGCTTTTTATGACGAAGTGAATCGTTTAAGAGAAGATAAAGAATTTTTGAACAGCATCGAAGACAAATCGCTTATTAAATCTTCGGATGTATGTAGTCAAAAAGACAAAATTTTCAAAGATTATCTTATAAAAAATCATGGTTTTTCTGAAGCAGAACTAGCTGACGTAAAAGATTTTGGTGCGTTGTCTAAAAAGAAAAAACTTTTGAAATTGCACAAAACAGATTTTGAAACAGTTTCTGAAGCTGTAACAGAGATTGCTGAAAAAAATGAAATCAAACGTGTAATGGCCAAGATTCATTCTGAAACCAGTGTTAAGCTCCGAGTTTCAAGGATTCATCGAATAATGTGTAATAATGTTGAGGCAAATGATATTAAATTCATGCAAGAGCATAAGGAAAAAATTTCTAAAGCCGAAAGTGATTTAACAAAAGCGATCAGTGAATCTAAGAGAGCAGCTAAAGCAGCTAGCATGAATCCGGATGACACGAATTTAAAAATTGTTGCAGAAGTTAAGCAGAAGGCTAAAGCAGAAGCTGAAAAACTTTTAACAGAATTGAAAACAAATGGTTCTAAAATGTTCAAAGAAAACTCAGCAAAGTCCGAAGCCGAGATTTTTGCAAAAACCGTAGACAAACTCAAAAATAAATATAATGAACTTGAAGCAAAATATGGTGCAATTTGTAAAAAATTCAAAGACCAGATTGAAAAAGGCACAATTTCAGAAAAAGATCTTAAGAATATTGAAAAAATTGATGTTCAAAGACATTATTCAAAATATGTCTTTGAAAAAATCTAAAGAGCTGTCAAGCTTAGTGAAATTAAACCTCATGGTTTGACTTGGGATGCAGTTTTGAAACGTGTAAAAGCCAAAAAGTATGTTACTGTTAAAATCAATGAATCGCAAGCAATGTTGAGTACTTTTAAAGATAAAACAGGGATTATCTATGGTATGTTGATCCTTCCTGTCACATGCGGTGTTCTTAATTGGGCTTATCCAAAAATCATGAAAAAGTTGTTCCCAAAACTTTCTGCATCAAAACAAGCAAAAAAAGATGCACAAAATCAAAAGTACAAAGCCCAGACTCCATCGACAAAGGAGGTTAAATAATGGCAATGCCGATTTCTCCTATAAAAAACAGATTTGATAGACTCTTTTCATCAAAAATAGGAAAACAAGTGTTTTCAAAAAACCCAACTGCCTTGCAACTTGCAAATTTGGCGCTTATTTCTACAATTACAAAAGATGGTGTAAATTGCTATTATTATGTAACACAAAGTTTGAGAAACAAAGAAATTCCGGATGAAAAAAGAAAGTTTGTTGCTGCTCTTGATTTATCAAATGGTATAATGAACGTACTTATCCCACTGGTGACAGGAACTTATATTAACAAATTTACAACTAAAAAGTTTGATTCAGTAATTGCTGACAAATATTTTGGCAAAGAAGCTGCACAAAAAATGGTAAATGTTTTGAAAAAAGCAAAAGTACAAGATGCTGAAAAAGCGGCAGAAATTCTTACTAATGTCTCTAAAAAAGCTGGGAAAGCAGGATTTGCAGTAATTACCAGCCTTGTATTTGCGCAAGTACTTTGTAAACGCATCATCACTCCTTCTTTGGCTACACCATTGGCGGATGTGTTCAAGAGACAATTTGAAAAGGCTGAAGCTAAAAAAGCTGCAAATGGACAGCCTGGTGATAAATTTGTAGAAGTTCAAAAAGAAAATATCAACCCTATATTTGCAGATTTTAATACTTTAGTTTCAAAACCACCTATGTTTACTAAAAAATAAATTGTTAACACAATATGTGCATAAGCTTGTTGGAGAAAGTACGGTTTTGTATTTTTTATAGGCTTCAGCA
>CAZIVG010000178.1:0-3604 GCA_964542595.1 uncultured Muribaculaceae bacterium
CTGACAGAAACAGTAGTTATAGGATAATTGCTTAATATAAAAGCATTTTCAGGTATATTTTTTTCGATGAATTTTGCTGCATTTCGTCCATCAGAAAAATTGTTTCTCCAATCTTTTTCAATCAAATTAAACGCCTCAGGCAATGATAGCAAGAAAATCGCTGAAATAATTATATTAACAAAGAGCTTTTGTTTGTCAGTTTTGAGTTTTTCATAAGTAACCCAAAAACAAAAAATCCCAACTAGAAGCAGAACAAAAACCCTTTGTGGCAAAATTGACCACACAAATATAAAAATTGCACTCTGGTAAAAAAGATTCACCAGAAAAACAAAAAACATTTTCTTGTCATTTAAAAATAATATCGAAGTAGAAAAAACAGCCGCAATAATAAGAAAAACCGAATTTATGATATTTGTATTTCCAAAAAGATTAAAAACTATTTTAAGATAAATATTTTTTAGTCCTCCAAAAGAAAAATCACTTTGAAATCTTTGTACAATTATATTTTCATTCTGTGTCCCATAAAGGTATAAAATTATACACAAAAGAGAAATCACCACCCCCAAAAATGGTAAAATCATTTTCCTGTCTTTTGATTTAAAAACATTTTCATAGAAAAATAAAACTCCCAGCGCAAAACAAAAACCGAAAGTAATAATGTGAGTATTGGCAAGCAAAATCAAAGAAAAAATATAAAAATAAGGATGTTCCTTTTGCTTTTTATAAAGAAAAGCCAACAAAAAAAGCAACAATGGTATCAAACAGTAACTTCGTGAAATAACGGGAAACCAGTATAAAAAAGCACTACTCAAAAGTATTGAAACTTTAGAAAAGCTTGGAAACGGCGCATTCCAAAGAAGCATTCCGACTGATAAAGACATAAACAACCAGTTCAATATCTGCATAGAGAAAACTGAATTCGAAAAACTCAAAAGTTTTGCAAAAGGAAAAATTATCAAATACCACAGAAGAGGGTGGCCTTCGACTCTAACATGGCTAAAAAGACCGGAAAGATTCAAATCTCTGACAACAACCCAGACCTGTGCCTCATCCGCCCAAATCTCGTGATGAAAAACAATAATAAGCGTGAACAAAGCATAAAGAACAGTAAAGATAATATTTTTTCTCATATTAACTCTAATCGCTTCATTTTTTTGCATTTTAATAAAAAACTCCGATTAATGATAAAACAGACAATAATAAAAGAAACTGCAACAAAGCAATCATTATTCCCAGTATTCCTTTAAAAGATATTTTCATAAAATTATTTGAAAACAACAAAAAAATCAAAGGCAAAAACGGTGAAAGATAACGCCCCTGAACACCTATTATTAAAGGATAATATTGGTATATTAAAAAAACGGAAGTAATTATAAGAAAATACGACAGAACAACAGATAAAACGAAAATTGCTTTGTCCTTAATTTCTACATGTGCCTTTCCCTCGTTATCAAATATGGCCGCACATAATATCAACAAGTAAAAGAGATTCGAAACGAAGTCCGGAACCATTTTTGATCCCCATCCAAAGCTTGATATCACATTTCTTACATAGACCATAAAAAGAAAACCTGTTGTGTTGAAAATATCTCGCATATAAATCAGCGGATGTTTAATTATGTATTTTATTAAAATACTCTTCTCTACCAAAGGTCTGGTATTGTCAGTTATTGTGTTTTGGCAAATATTCATAATGTAGATTACGAATAGCGATGTATAAATTAAATTTATTAAAAATATAATTAGAAAACCAAGAAAATATTCCTTTTGAGAACCAAATTTATGCTTCGGGATTATAAAATAAATCAATATCAAAGGAAGATACGCAAATTTGCAAATACTCAAAAGAGTAATCAAAACACCCCATTTGGTGATGCAGAATTTCGATATTTTATCTTCTTCAAAAGCCAGTTTTAGGGTATAAGCAATGAACAAAAACGCCAAGCCAAATGTTATTCCGTCTGTGTTTATCGCTGCTGCTTGATAAAGATTCAGAGGCAAAAGAGCAATAAGAAAAAACAGCCATTTTTTTGTCGGAGTGGTTTTAATCGCAACATAAGTCAACGCCAAATACGTCAAAAGTGAACAAAAGCGTAAAATATATGTCATAGCCAACGGAATCACATTCAAAATCTTCATTACCCACAAAATTAAAAATGAAGGGAAATAAGAAACCGGAGTGTATCCTGTAGGAACTATTCTCATAAAAGTCGTTTTGTCTTTTTTAAGATCAATTCTGGATGTAAGAAAAATATCTTTAACCAAAACTTTCTTCTTATCTGTAGCATAAGGAGAAATATATTGACTGTAACTACCAATCAACACAGATAAATTCTCAGGAACAACTGCACCACTCCAGCCGTTTAGTTTCTTGAAATTCAAAGACCCTTCAGTGAAACCCCACATTTTTATAAAGTGGGCAGGCTCATCAGGAGCCTGAAATGGCGGATTGAACAACCCAAAAAGCATTCCCCAAAACAAACACAAAATCAAAAATATATTTTCAGGCTTTTCAAGTATCTTTTGAATCTTCACACTAATGTCTTCCGTTTTTTAAATATAAAATCTGTAAACTATTCTTATAAGACTGACAAATAAAACAAAATTAATCAAAAACAAAATAGTGTATTCAAAAATTTTTGTCCTAAATTCAATTTTGTTATTATACAACAGAAGAAAGAAAAGAGGTGAAACCGTTAAAAAATACCTGCCTTGTACTCCACTAATAAAACCACCCACATCTTCGGGCATAAAAACTAAATAGCACGATGTCATAACCAGCAATGACGACAAAACAAGTGCAGCAAAAATAAATATTTTTTTCTTCGCCGAAAATTCTACTTTGGGTTCTTTATAATTAGTGATTGCGCTGAAAAAGAGAACAAACAAATAAGTTAAAACCGCAAAAAACGGCAGATAAGTGTCTATCCAACCAAAAAGTCCAATGAATCCGTGGAGATAATCTTTGAAATTAACAATTAATGTTGTGACTACCAATTTCAAATACTCGAAAGGGTGAAAAAACACGAATTTCAACAATTCTGCTTTGTCTAAGTTGCTTGCATAAGACTGCACTCCTTTCGAAATTGCCAAAACGTAAATAATCGGCAATACACACAAAATCCCCACAACACCAAAAAGTAATCCGAATATTTTGTTCCTATTTGAACTTAAAAACTTCTCCTTTGGTATCAAGAAAAACAAAAGAATCAAAAAGAAATATGTAAACTTACAAATGGCCAAAAGCGCAATCAGAGAAGCAAAAGCCAAAAGCTGTTTTTTTGTGATTTGTTTAACCTTTGCATCAAAAGCGAGATAAAGACAATATGCACAGAAGAAAAATGCCACCGAATTTGTCAAAGCATCTGTGCTTACAGCACCTGCCTCATAAACTGCCATCGGCGTCAAACAAATTGTCAAAAACAACCACTTTTTTATCGGGACAATTTTTATCGCGAAATAGGATATCGCAACATAAGTCAACAATGAAGCAACTCTGGCCGCAAAGAGCATAACGAAAGGCGACGCATTAAACAACTTCAAAACCAAAACAAAAAATATTGCAGGAATATAAGAAATCGGTGTATAAGCCGGAATCGGATAA
>CAZIVG010000179.1:0-3593 GCA_964542595.1 uncultured Muribaculaceae bacterium
CACTCGTTAGCATCATGGATGAAGAAGAAATTCATAAAGGTGACGTGGCAGGTGATGACTTATTTAGCGAACCCGAAACAATAACAACAGACAGTATCGATGTCATTATCGGCGATGCAGGCTCAGTTGCCGCAGACGAGATTTATATTCAACCTTCTGAAGATTTGGAACAAGAAGACGAACAGGCTGTTGCCGTTCCCAGAGGAGTTTCTCTTGATGACCCTGTCAGAATGTATTTAAGAGAAATCGGAAGAATCAAGCTTTTGACTGCTGATGAAGAAATCGATCTTGCGAGAAAAATTATCCAAGGTGGAAATATCGGTGCAGTTGCAAAACGAAAACTTGTTCAAGCTAACTTGAGACTTGTTGTTTCAATAGCGAAAAAATATGTCGGTAGAGGAATGCTTTTCCTTGACCTTATTCAAGAAGGAAACCTCGGTCTTATTCGTGCGGCTGAAAAGTTCGATCACGAGAGAGGCTATAAATTCTCAACTTATGCAACCTGGTGGATTCGCCAAGCAATCACTAGGGCAATAGCTGATCAGGCTCGTACTATCCGTATCCCTGTTCACATGGTTGAAACTATCAATAAATTGAAAAAAGTTACAAGAAAACTCGCTCAAGAGTTGTCAAGAAAGCCGACAGAAGATGAATTGGCTACAGAAATGAGTATCTCTATTGCAAAATTGAGAGAAATCATCAAAGTTGCTCAAGAACCACTTTCACTTGAAACTCCTATTGGTAAAGAAGAAGACTCCAGGCTCGGCGACTTCATCGAGGACCAAGACGCTGACGCTCCTGTGAAAACAGTTGCTCATGAACTTTTAAGAGAAGATCTTGCTGAAGTTTTGAGCGGCCTCAGCCCTAGAGAACGTGACGTTTTGAGGCTCCGTTTCGGTATGGATGACGGAAGACAAAGAACTCTTGAGGAAGTCGGACAATTGTTCGGAGTTACTCGTGAACGTATCAGACAGATTGAGGCTAAAGCTTTGAGAAAACTCAGACACCCTAACAGAAGCAAACGTTTGAGAGAATACGTCGAAGTATAAAACTCAGACTCAGATATAAAAAAAGACCCTTTGTGGGTCTTTTTTATTGGATCAACCTCAGGACAAGGTCTCTTTTTGTGTTGTTCACCTGTGACAAAAGGCTTGCTGAAATATTTTGAAGAATTTGATTTTGCACCATTGTAAATGATTCTTGGGCGATATCGGAATCCAAAATTGTCGAGCGAGCGGCGGTAAGATTCTCTTCTACATTTGTATTCCTTGAGATTGAGGCTTCGATAACGTTTGCGTAGGCTCCGAGTTTTGAACGTTTTTTCGCTATTTCTTCCATTGCCCAGTCAACCTTAATCAACATTTGCTGCATCGGGTCGTTTGCCAGAGGGAGATTTGTCGAAGTCGTATTCGGGTTGAGATTGGTAATTGAATCATTATTTTGCTGAAAAATCTGTGTTTGCTTTATGCCTGTGTTGTTATTAAGTTGGAATGCAAAACTGCCCATCTTTATCAGCTGTTCTTTCATCGGATCAAGCTCCATGTAATACTGGCCGGCGTTTGTGGCGGAAAGATATGATTGTGACTTTGATGTATTTGAGGTTGTTGTGCCGGACTGTTGAGAAATGTTATTTCCGTTTATTCTGAAAAGCGCAGTTGTTCCTGAGTTGTTTGTTATTTCGTAGAAATTATTATTTATATTTATTTTTTTCTGGGTTGCACCGTTGAAATCTACATAGAAGCTTCCTGCTGAAATCCCTGTAAACTGTTTCATATTTGTCATTTCTTCAAGAAGTATGTTTTCACCGCTGACCAAAGATACTGTGTTTGTTTTTGAATATACGACAGCTTGTTTGTCGGTTGAATTGTTTGTAACTTTGTATGTTCTTTGAACGCCGTTGATTGTGAACATCATATATTGAGTTTGGCCGGCGTTGATTGTTTTTGAGAAATTTGTGCCGTCAAGATTGTCAAAAGATGCTTGATTCATCTTCGTAACTTGAATATCGGATGTGTTTTTCGGTGTTAGTGCACCTGTAATTGGGTCATAGTCGAAAAGAACGTCTTGTGTGGCTCCGTTGTTTTTTATTTCGTAAATATCCGAGCCTGATTTTATGTAACTTGTACCTGAGAAATTGTCCATGTATTTTGTTTTTGAGGGGTCGATAGAGGTGTCGTTGGTGGTTGATGCGACATAGTTTCCGCTGACTTTTAGTAAAGGATCAGATTCAGAAGAATCTGATTCTATAACTGTTTTTGCAGTGGAATCATAGTCAAACGTTTTTGTGAAATCTGAGCCTGTGTTGTTTTCGATTGTATAAATTTCGTCGCCGATTGTGATGGTTTTTGTTTTCCCTGCTTCTAGAAAAAGTTCAAATTGGTTAAATGCGTCCGGTGTGATTTCTTCAAAATCAGAACCTTTTATGTCTGTTTTTGAAACGTTTGCTCCGTTGAAGTTGCCCAGTCCGTTTGTGAATTTGTCGTAGAAAATCGTTCCTGATTCATTTGCTGTGATTTTCACAAGCCCGCTGCCATCAGTGTTTTTGATGTAATAATCCGAACCCGCAGTTATGTTTAATGTTCGAGGGTCATAAAATGAATTAAAATCCTGGAGAGGGGTTTTTGTCATTTGGGTTCTTGTGAAGTTCCCTGTGTTCTCTTTTATATTGTTATTGTTGTCGAGGACAAGAGTTTGCTTTGTGTTTTTGGTGTTTGTGACTTTAAAAACGTTTCCGTTGTATTCGTAATAAACTGTTTCGTTCGGATTAAGTTCTGTATATTTACTAAGTCCTGATGTGATGCTTGTTTCCATGTTTGCAATTTGAGAAATTGTTACGCCGTCGGTCCCTGCGAGGGCGTTAAGGTTTCCTCCTGAATTATTAAAAATCAGGGTTTGATTTTTAGTTGAATCGATTTTATAAAGCTTGTTTTGGAAGATAATGTGCTGAGAACTGCCTGCGTTCAATTGTAGTGACTGTCCGCTGTCTATTGTTGTATAAGAATCAAGGTCATATGCAAAAGTTTTTTGTATCCCTGCTCCGCTAAGAATATCAAGATTTCCGGCTCCATTGTCTTTTAAAATTGCAATTTGAGGAGTGGCATTTGTGTTTTTTAATTCATAAACCTTGTTGTTCGATTCGATGTAACAGGTCTGCCCTGCGTTGAGATTGAAGTATTGCTCGCCGTTTCCGAGTTTAATGTAATTGTTATTGTAGTCTCCCTGTTTTTTCGAAACAACGTCTTCTCCTTCGACGAATTCAATGTTTTTTGTGTCCTCATTATAGTTGTAAATAATTTGCTGGGATTTTGTTGAATTGTTTGTAACTTGAAAAACCGCTCCTTCAAAGTCGGCGTAATATGTTTCACCCGGTTTTGCATTGATGAAGTATATGTTTTTGTCGCCGCTCAGAACTCCCACAGATTGAAGTTCTTTAAATATGTCAGAAATATCGAGGCTGCTCAGAGTACTTCCTTTGTCATAAAGCGGAATGAGCATGTCTGTGACACTTCCGTCGAGAAGTTTTTTTCCGTTGAAGTTTGTGGCGTTGGCTATTTGTTCGATGTTGAGAATTTGCTGTTCTATTTCCTTGTTCA
>CAZIVG010000180.1:0-3528 GCA_964542595.1 uncultured Muribaculaceae bacterium
AGCAATTGTCGTGGACAACACTGTGGTGAGAATCAGCGGTGCTGACTCAATCATTCCCAAAGGCGGATTTGTAATCAGCGGCCACGGCAGCGCAAAAACGTGGATGAACCAAAACCTTATCGTAGGCACAAAAATCTATATTGACCAGAAAAATATGACAATAAACGCATATTTGACGAACGAAAGTTTCATCTTTGCAACGAAAGAAAAAATCAAAGAAATCGATACAATGATGCGTTATTACAAAGACAACGACATCTATTACGATGATTCCATTGCTCACGATTATGTAACAAAAGCACTCGACAACCTGAAAAGAGCGAACCGCCACCCTGACGACACACAAAAATATTCCTCAATGGCAATCAATAATGCAAACAAAGCTATGCAATTCGCTCTCCCTTATTACAAAAACGAATTTAAAGGCGTGTGGCTCAGACCGACTGAAAAAACGCCTGAAGACATTATAAAAACTCTTGATAACATTAAAAAATCAGGCATCGAAACAATTTTCCTCGAGACTTATTATCAGGGAAAAACTATTTTCCCAAGCGAAACTCTCGCAAAATACGGCGTACAGCCACAAAGGCCTGAATTTGCAGGATTTGACCCGCTAAAAATATGGGTTGATGAAGCGCACAAAAGAGATCTCAAAGTCCACATCTGGTTTGAAACCTTCTACGCAGGGAACGAAAACCCGATGAACAACCCGATGAACGTCATCACGGTTTACCCGAAATGGGCCAACGTAACAAAGATGAAATACAACTCTCAGGCACCTGTGGCTTCTTTATCGGAACACAACGGTTACTTCCTTGACCCTGCGAACCCTGAAGTTCAGGCATACCTGCTTTGCTTAATCGAAGAAATCATCACAAAATACAAACCCGACGGTATAAACCTCGACTACATCAGATACCCCCAGTCAATCAGCGCAAAATTCAGCGGATACGACCTCAGCAACTGGGGATACACGGAATATGCAAGAAATGAATTCAAAAATGCCTCAAACACTGATCCTGTGGATATCAAATACGGCACCCCTCAATGGGAAGCTTGGTCAAAATACAGACAAGACAGAGTCACAAGCTTTGTTTTCAAAACAAAACAACTCACATCAAAATACAACATCCCCGTCACCGCAGTAATTTTTCCTGACAGGCTCAAAAGCATGGAAGTAAAAATGCAAGACTGGAAAACCTGGACCGACAACAATTACATTGACGGTTTCACTCCTCTGATTCTCACTTGTGACAAAGACACAGCCGTTTACCTGATTAACGACATAAAAAACAACTCAAAACCAAACACAAAAATCTACCCCGGACTTTTCGTCGCATTTATGAACGGAAACCCCGACGACCTTTTGAGACAGCTTCACGAAACAAGAAAACTCAAAACCGACGGCATAATCCTTTTTGATTATGCACACATGGAAAACAAATATACGGACGTTCTTTTAACCAACGCGTTTTCGCCTTCAACCCCCACTCAAACAACACTTTCAAGAAAGAGTCCCGAAGGCAAAAAAATCAAAAAGAAAAGAAAACGCATCTTCTCAAAAAAAGAAAAAGAACTCACTGAAAAAGGAATCGAACCCACGGTACAAAACGATTTAAAAGCACAAAATTAATATTAACATTTATTAAACTACCGACCACAAAAAGGCAGTTAATCAGTACAGAACTTTTTTATATAAGTAGGTTAGTTCTATAAGGTTTTTTGGTTTGGTTAATTTAGCAAGTTTAAAAGCAATTTCAGCAAAAGCTCCTGCGATTGAAGGACGCCTCGTTTATTCATCAACAGCGTCAAAACCTACGATTATGGACGCATTCAAAACCCAGCTTTTGAATCCCGAAAGAGTCAACAAAGAAATCGCAATGTTCAGAAAAGAGGCTGCGCCTCAAAAAGAGTTTGCCGAAAACATTTTAAAAACTCAGGCAGAAAAAGAAGGTCTCTCTGTTTTCATCATGGGTAAAAAAGCAGGCGAGACAAAAGCAGCATACAATCTCAGACTCAAAGAAGCAGAAGATTGCGACATTTTCATATCGGCAAGAGTAAAAGACCAAAAGTCCGGCTATGCTAAAGTCAAAAAGCAAATATCAGATCTCGGCAATTTTGAAAATGTGCCTGATGAAGAAATGCAAAAGAAATACAAAAAATCCCATGAGATGATAAATCACTTCTTGCAAGAAAAACCCTTAAGAGAAAAATACAAAGCACTTATAGGTGATCAACTCGGCTTGAGATACATCCAAAACAGACCCGCGGCAAACGGAAAAAACGTGACCGATACGATTACAAATAACCTCTCTTCTCTTCACCAAGGCAACAAGCTTTCTTTGAGAAGATATGAAAATTACAAAGGCGAAGGAATCACGCCTTACACAACTTTCGAAAGAAGCGGCCATGTTCGAAATCTTAAATATATCGATGAAAACGGAATTCAACAAAATGTCATTTATGCAGAAGCGATAAAGCCCCTCGGTTACACAAGAATCAACGCTGACGCCAAAATCAACAACGTCAACACCGAAATCCAAATCGGAGGAAAACACTCCACTGCCGTTGGAGAAATAGAACATGTTTTCTATGACGCACGCTCAAACAAACCTATAAATACAAAAGGAATGACAGCAGAGCAAAAAGAACTCGCAAAAAAAATAGTTAAAGAATATAAAAAAGTCCTTGCTGATGAATCAGCGAACAAAACTTTCGGGCAATACCTTCGTGATATATGGAAAACGGCCATAGATGCAGAAGAATTGATTATAAACCCTTCATTCAAGCCGGTACCGAATGGATTTTCGCCTATACTTTCAGCAGAAAATATTTTTTCATTAAAACACTAAACTCGTCATTATTAACAAATGTAAAGAACTTAGAGCAAAAGAGTAAACTTTTTTATTCAGAGGTTTTTCGATTAAAAAAGGGGAATTTAATGACAAGCATAAATCTAAGACCGCTTTCTTTCGGAGCGACTCAACAAGAAATTAAAAACATCAAAAAGGCTTGTGATGACTTGTCGAAAAAAATGAATGACGAACAGTCAGTCACCTCAATTGCCGATACAGCAGAAATCGGAGGAAAGCTTTTTCTTACATCAGAACCTGCCGGCAACGGAATTTCAAAGCTGAGCGTCTCGTACAGAAAAGATGCAGACACTTTTTCTTCAACGTTTTTGAATGAAGGCACTGCGCAAGAAAACATTAGTTTTGTAAAAAAAGCAGCCAACCAGGAAAAAATAGCCTCTTTATTGGACAAGTTCAAAAGTATTCTCGAAGGGATGGAAGAGAGAGAACATTAAAAAGCCTGCTGTGAAAGCGTTTTGCGAGGTTCGTGAAGAAATATTAAGTCTTTTTGAATCAAAAAGGCAATTTTTTTGCGATGAAATACTTTATATATATACGAGAGATAAACAAGAGATACCGAGAGAGAAAAGTTTTAAATCAAAATAATTTTAAACCACACATACACACCTACCACACACTAACCTACACTTACTTACACACACGAGGAATCAAAAAA
>CAZIVG010000181.1:0-3526 GCA_964542595.1 uncultured Muribaculaceae bacterium
GCCTGTGGCGATTCTTCCGATATTGTAAGGATGGAAGCAATCCACATCCTTTCGGGGATCAATTTTTTCAATAACCGCGTCAGCACTGATGTGTTTGGGCAAAGGCATTTGGACGAGAATAGCATTGACTTTTTTGTCGTTATTAAGTTCATCAATCTTAGCCAAAAGTGCTTCCTGAGAAGTATTTTCATCCATTTCAAAAACAAAAGATTCGATACCCAATTCTTGGGCCTTTTTCTTTTTCAAATTCACATAAATTTTGCTGGCGGGATCGTTTCCAACAATTATTACTGCAAGACAAGGCTTTTCGTCGAGGAGCGAGATTTCTTGCTTCAAGCCCTCGAGGATTTCTTTAGATACTTTTTTCCCATCAATAATTTGTGCCATTTCTAATTCCTTGTCTGAGGAAGATTTAATCTGAAAAACATTGATTTTATAGCGTCTTCCACCACTTTTGAGTTTTTATCAATCGAATTTTCAAGCAAATCCTTGTCTCTCGGAATAATCCCCAAAACCTCAAGGCTGTATTTGCTTAAGTAGTCTTGAATTTTGTTATACTGCTCATTATTTACATTGTTCAAAATCAGACCCATCTGCCCGCCAGCAGCATATTTTGCAGAGAATTCCTCGATACGTTGTGCAAGGAATATTGACTCCTCCGTTGCTGTCGCAATAATCAAAGTAACATCCATCGGAATATCAACAAGCTGATGAAGATATTTCAAATCAAACTCACAGTCAAAAATGACCATGTCATAGCGTTTTATCAGCTTAACAACCGAATCAGAGATTTGTCCGGTAATCGGACAGCGGCAGTCTTTTGAAGGCACTAGCCAAGAAACCAGCAAATCGACATTTTCTTCCACTTCGACGACAATATCCTCAAGCGCCCATTCAATGTATTCCTGTTTTGTCATACGGCTTGGAATACCCGTTTTGTATTCGTGTTTTCCGCTTCTGATACCATAAATCGTGTTTCTGACATCCATTCCGTAACTATGTGCCAGTTCAGTAGAAAGGTCATTATCAAAAAGAAGAATCGATTTATCAGGATAAGTTTCTTTAAGAACTTTAACAAAGTTTTTTGTCAAAGTCGTTTTACCGCTTCCGCTTTTTCCTGTAATCGCAATTGATAACGTCATTAAATTACTCCGTATTTTTTCTTCAAACTATCTGATAATTCATTAACCAAAGACATCGCTTTTTGTGCCAATTCCACACTCAAGCCGCCTGCACCACAAGATGGGGTGAAGAAGCTTTGTTTTATAATCAAATCCTTTTCAATGCCTTTTTTACTCAAATCTTCAAGCGCATCCTCAAATTTTTTCTCGAGTTCTTCAAGCGTAATGTTTTCAAGAGCCGTTTTATCCAAAGTCGGAACCAACCCCCAAGCAATCATTCCACCGTTTTTCAAAAACTCATTCAAACTCTTTGAATAAGCTCCAAGGCTTTTTGTAAACGCATAAGCATCAAAATTTATGATATCGACTTTTGCGTCAATCAAAATCGACCAATCAGACTTCCCGCAACAATGGACAGCGCTCAAACCGCCAAAATCTTTTATCACATCAGAGATTTCTGACAAAGCCGAAATAACATCACTTTTTTGTACAGTAATGAACGCAGAAGTCCCATACTGCGACATAACAGGCTCATCCATAAACATTATCGGGAGTGCGTTCGGAGCAATTTTTTTAATTTGCTCAATTTGCCAAATAGCCTTTAGCGTCAGCCCCTTAATTAAAACTTCTCTGTATGTTTCGTCATAAAACGCACAAACTTTTTCGCAGTCACAAAGACTGGTACCCCAAGTGAAAGGCCCGATTATGTGACATTTTGCAAAATCATAATCTCCTTTTTTGAAATAATCAAGATAAAGGGGGATAGATGACGAGTAAGGCGCAGTAATTGCATATTTTTCAAGGTTTGTGAAATCTTTTTCATTAACAATGGCTTCGTAGTCCATGAAAAATCCTTCAAGTTCTTCAAAAAACTCATCTGACTGAGCGTCGTAAAAATATTTTTCAGATTCTTTGTCATACTTTATACCCGGAATCCCCTGTGAATATTGGACGGTCATATCCTCATGCCTGTCAATTCCGCCCAACTGCGGCCAAAAAGGGATTTCTTTGAATTTATGAAAAATCAATTCAATCGCATCTTTTGCATTTTTGTGCGGCAAGCTTCCTACCGCCGTAGCCCTTAGTGACAAACTTTTCAAATCTTTACCCCGCATTTATTTCTGTAACTATTTTACAAGAAATACTTTTGAGGTGCAAAGTTTTAGTGTTTTTTTAAAATACAGATAAAAATAAAAAAGACCCGAAAAACAGGTCTTAGTCAATTTGGAATATATTAAGTAGTAATTCCCGTTTAGTAAATTAATTTATTTTTTTCCAAGAGTTTTTTGACAACTTATATGAAACACAAGCACCATTTTTCTTAAATTTGTCAACAATACTCCTATCCGTAAAACCGCTAAAAGATATGGAAGGCTTAAAACGAGCCAGATAAAGTTCATTAAGCTGTTCTTTATCCAAAGCACAATTAGTCGCCAAAGTAGAATTGTACATACGAAAAACATTAACAGTTTCTAAAACACACTTTCCGCTATGATAGCCGTTTATTTTACTCAACGATGAAGTATTTCCTACAATATTCAAGCGTCCTTCAACCTCATAAGATTTGCATTTTTGCAAATTTTCAAAATAGGCCTCATCAGTGTACGTCAAGTTTGACGTTGGCTTAAAAGCATGAACGATAAAAATAATTATAAAAGTCATTAATATAGGAAATAAATACTTATCCATAAAAAATCAATCCATTAACTCTATCTCGTTCGCGAAAGCGATAAATACACAATAACATTATTATTAGATTCATGCAAGATAATGCCCAAAAAAAATTAATACAAAACGCAGCTGGAATCGCATTAAAAAAATTGAGAAAAGAACATAGCCAATTTATGTTTTGCTCAGAGAATGATATTTCTCTTTCGATTGTGAGTACACTCGAACGTGGAATCAAAGACCCTCAACTGACTACCGTATTCAAAATTGCAGAAGCGCTCAATATAAAAGCATCTGAATTTGTGAGACTAATCGAAGAAGAACTCCCCGAAAATTTCAGTTTAATTGAAAAATAAAAAAGACCCGAAATTAATCGGGTCTTTTCAAATAGCTTTTTCAAAGCCGTTAAAACACTAACCGCAGCAGCAGCAATCTGAACCACAGCCGAAGTATTCTTTAACTTCGTTGATGCGAACTTTGATACGTCCATCAACAGCAATGCCTTCGCCTGTTTTTTCAGAAATAAGAAGCGGGTTAATATCCAACTCATCGATGAATTTGAAGTCATTAACCATTTGAGAAAGTCTCAAAAGTGTTTCTTGAATCTGGTCAATTTGTGCAGGAGTAGTGCCTCTTGCACCTTTCAACAACTCATAAGCTTTTACTGATTTAATCATTTCATCAGCGTCGATATCTGTCAAAGGAGCGATTCTGAATGTAACGTCTTTCATCGTCTC
>CAZIVG010000182.1:0-3513 GCA_964542595.1 uncultured Muribaculaceae bacterium
AATTGAAATTTTTTCCGTAATCATTTTTCTTAAAACAATCCCATTTCTATTATTTTTTCAGCAAGTCTTACCGTATTCAATGCTGCACCGATTCTGATGTTGTCGGCCACGCACCAAAGGTCGATTGCGTTTTCAAAAGCAATGTTTTTTCTTATTCTGCCGACATAAACAGGGTTTTTGCCTGCGGCATCACGCGGTGTAGGGTAAACGAAATTCTCGACATCATCCATAACTTCCACGCCCCAAGCGTTTTCAAGGATTTCTTTCGTTTTTTCGGGGGAAAGTTCGTTCTCAAACTCGATTGTAACAGCTTCCGAGTGACCATGAAAAACAGGAACCCTAACGGCTGTACAGGAAATAGGCGTTTTCTCATCAAGGTGAAGAATTTTCTTTGTTTCGTTTGTGACTTTCATTTCTTCTTTTGTGTAGCCGTTTTCGCAGAAAACGTCGATTTGCGGGATTACGTTGTAGGCGATTTCTTTTTTGAACTTAATATTCTCAAAAGCCTTACCTTCGTTGTGTGCAATCGTATTTTCTTTAAGTTCATTGATTGCGGCGATTCCTGCGCCGGAAACGGCTTGGTATGTACTTACAATCATTCTTTTGATTTTTGCGTAATCGTGCAAAGGTTTCAAAACGAGCATCAGCTGTGATGTTGAGCAGTTTGGATTCGCTACGATTCCGTTGTGTTTTTTCAGGTCTTCGTCATTCACTCCTGCAATCACGAGCGGAGTGTCCTTTTCCATACGAAATGCGCTTGAGTTGTCGATATAGACACAACCTCTTTTTACTGCTTCAGGTGCTAATGCAACAGATGTTGAACCTCCTGCAGAAGCCAAAACGATGTTTATCCCTTCAAAAGCCTCAGGAGTGGCTTCAATAATCGTGTGTTCTTCGTCTTTGAATGTAATTTTTTTACCGGCACTGTTAGCGCTCGCGAGGAATTTAATTTCGTTGTAAGGAACGTTGTTTTCAACAAGAATGCTCAGAATCTCTCTTCCGACCACACCTGTCGCGCCTAAAACTGCAATGTTCGGTTTTTTCATCTTCATACCTTTTCTATTTTGTTAATGAATTCGTTACAATAAATTGTTACAATTTTCTTTGTAATTCCTATTAATATGATAACAAATAAATATACAATAAATCTCTTATTTTTATATCTTTACAAAGCTATATATAACCTGTTACAATACTTAAAATTGTAAAAATTTTTATGAAAAAATCTGTCAGATGGCAAATTTTTTTGGTTAGGGTTTTTATAACAATTGTATCAGGAAGGTGTGAATTGGAATTTAATAAATATCAAAATTCTAAAAACTTGTCTGAGAACGTTTCTGACAATATGGTACAGAATATGACCGACAATTTAGCTGGACAAAATAACGAAAACATAGCAGATAATCTTTCAGGCATCCAAAAGCAGGGTTTGAACGCCAAACAGTCAAATCCCATAATCCCTAACGGCCTTATTTCAAAGATTAATTCTATCAACAATCGTACAACTGCGAATAAAATGTATGCGGGCTATAACCAGAAAAACTGGAGGGCCTCTGAAAACGTTGATTATCAGGAGCTAATCAAATACATAAATGACGTAATTCAGGGTAAAGAAACCCAAAACGAGCTTTTCTATTCGCTCCACAACGTTTTTACGAACAAACTTAATACATCATTCACGGCCTTTGGTTTATTTTGTGAGCAGTCTAAATGTATTAACTTTAAAATTATCGATAAAATCGGCAGTACTTTTACCAGCCGTATTCAGATTAACGGGTCTCCTAATCCCGTTGAAAGCGTTTTTCATTCGAAGATTCCTCAATATGTTCAAAGCAACAGCTTCTTGAACGTTCATTACTTGAGCGATTCAGCAGTTGCTATTGTGCCATTGGGTGCGGTCAAAGATTGCCTCGGGGTTATGCTGGTCGGAGACAACAATTACGAGCAAAATGCTGATGTTTACAAGCTTATGGCGAATTATCTCGCTATGTTTATTCAAAACAAAGATTTATCTACAAAAGTTTTGATGAATACAGATACGGATGCTTTGACAAATCTGAATAACCACAGAAAGTTCCAAGAGATTCTCGCTCTTGAAATCGACAAGGCAAAACGCACTCAAACTCAGACGTCGATTGTCATTTTCGACATAAACAATATTTCTCAAATTAACAAAGATTTTGGCGCAGCGAAAGGTGACGAAATCATCAGACTTGTTGCGGATAAAATTAAACAAGGAATCAGAAACAACGACTCTGCTGCTCGTTATGGCGGAGATGAGATTGCGATTGTTCTGCCTGAAACAACTTCAGCTGAAGCTAAATATCTCGCAGAATACCTCACTTATTCGCTTTCATGCTGTTTGGTTGACGATGTGGGACCTGTTAAGGTTTCAGTCGGGATTGCTACTTTCCCGAATTCGACAAAAGACCTTGAAAAGCTTTTGATACTTGCAGAACAGGCGATGTTTATTTCAAAAAGCAAGGGTTACAAAAACGGCATGTCCACGATTGTTTGCTCTGACGACTTCGATTTTTGGGATGATACGGCGCTAAGTTCTTTTGCTTCGGTCATTGCGAAAAGGCACGCTTCTATCGGCATAAACTTTGACGAAGAACTTGTTAACAAATTCCACTCCGAAGATATAATCAACCAAGGACATTTGATTGAAGTTGTTACATCATTGGCAGGTGCAATCGATGCGAAGGATGAATATACAAAAGGTCACTCGTCTTCTGTTTCAAGGTATTCAGAGGCATTGGCGAGAGCATTGAACCTTCCTGAAAAAGAAGTTGAGAGAATCAAACTCGGAGCACTTCTTCACGACATCGGGAAAATCGGTATCCCTGAGACAGTTCTTAAAAAACCTTCAAAATTAACTGATGAAGAGTGGGAAATTATGAAACAGCACCCAACAATCGGCGCTGAAAAAGTTCTTTTACCCAACGAGTCGCTGCACGATTTGATTCCGATTGTAAAATATCACCATGAGCATTGGGATGGAACGGGTTATCCCGAAAAACTCAAAGGTGAGGATATTCCGCTTGCCGCGAGAATTGTTTCCGTTGCAGATGCCTATCACGCTTTGATTTCAGACAGGCCTTATCGTAAAGGAATGTCGAATGAGAAGGCTTGCGAGATTTTGAGAGTCGGGGCAGGAATCCAGTGGGATAAAAATCTTGTCAGAGAGTTCATTAATATTTCAGATTCTTTATATACGATGATTTAGGCGGGTTTGATAATATTTATTATGTAAAAAAGTGTAGAGTCTGTAAAAGTCAAATAGATTTCATTTTTCTAGCTCGATTCACTGTCGTGTCGTAGGCGTCAAAAAATAAAATCTATTTACTTTTTTGGCGGGGTTCGGGGCGGCAGACCTGATTGCGAAGCTTATGGGCTAGAGGTTGTGAAGATTTAAAGAAAATTTACAGGTTCTTGTGACCTGAAATTTTCTTTAAATCTTCACAACCTCTTTTGAACAGCGCCCGTTTTCTTTTCTTTGGTTCGTTTCTT
>CAZIVG010000183.1:0-3489 GCA_964542595.1 uncultured Muribaculaceae bacterium
CATTGATGAGACTTTTTTGCAGATTGTTTCAGTCATTTTATCCTCTTTTTCGTTAAAGAATTATGCGATATATTGTTTCAAATCTTCTTGAAGTTTTGTTCTGGCTCTGGCTATTCTTGATTTGACAGTGCCGACGTTTGTATTTGTGATTTCGGCAATTTCTTCGTAACTCAATCCTTGAAACTCTCTCAAGACGATGGCCAGTCGGAATGTTTCAGGTAGTTTGTGGATAGATTTTTCGATTATGCAGTTCAGTTCCGTGTTCAAGCTGCTTTCCTCCGGGGTGCAGGTTTTGCAAGGTACATCAGATACAGAGAATTTGTTGGTATCATCTTCTTCTTTTTTTTCAATTGGAACAGTCTGAAGTTTTCTGTTTTTGCTTCTTATGTAATCGTAGAAAAGTCTGGTTACGATTTGGTTCAACCAGGCTTTGAATTTTGTTGTATCTTTTAATCTTTTTATGTTTTTTGCCATTTTTAAGAGCGCTTCTTGAGTAAGATCAAGAATGTCGTCACAGTTGCTGCTCAGGTAATAGAAAGACGCATAAACATTGCTCTGGTTGCGTTTTACGAGTTCTTCAACTGCATCGAGATCATCTTCTTGTGCAAGTTTCACAATTTCATCAAGGCTTTTTGTTTTATATTGTTTTTTTTTGAAAAGATACAAAATTCTTTCTCTCCGTTTTTGAGGTGGACTTGAATCGGCTTAAAATTGTTTAAGCCCTTTTGACAAATTTATTATTCTTCGTCCTCCTAATTTAAAACAAGGTATGAGAATTTCACATGCTCTTCACTCTATAAACAGGTCGATAATATATTAGATTTTATAAATTAACCACGCACAAATCTTCGTCGAGTTTTATTTCAAAATAAGTGTTTTCCGGGATATTGAGTTCTTTTCCTTGTTTGAAGAAAGATGCTACCGGAGAAATTAACAAGTCTGCAGCCTGCAATGCTGCGGCACCAAGATAGACAAGTGGTCTTGTCAAGGTACCAGTATCGCAAAGATGGCTTTCGCAAGGGTCTTTGTAGGATGAATTTATTGTGCCGCTGTTGAGCGTATCTCCCAGATTCGCAAGATAAATAGAGTTTCCGGCCAGACTGTTCATGAAAACTCTTTGATTTTCTCTTTTCGTTATCAGTGCTTTTACGGGGTAGGTAATGTTATCCACAGTTATTTTTTCTAACGCAATTTTTACCCGTCCGCTTTTACCTGCGTAACCCGGGGATTTTGTTTTTACTACGTGTCCTTTAAAATATACCTTCGAGGCTGATTTCGGATAGAATATACTTTCTTTTTGTAATGATTCAAATTTTACAGGGGTTCCGCTCGAGATATCGCTCGAAAGCCTCAAATCTGATTTCACGACAAATGTTCTTCCTTTTTTTAGTTTTACGGCTGTGATTTCTTTTTCTGTTGTTGCATTAGCTGTCATCTGGATAAAAATGGACAGAATTATTGCAGCACAAATCAGCAGTCTTGTCATATATAAAAAACCTCTAAAATTTGTTCTTGTTAACCAATAATCCCTTACTTGGGGTTTTATATCATACATACAAAATCCAAAAAAATTATCATATATTTATTGTATTTACAAAGTCCGATTTTTTATTTTCGAATATTTGGTTTTTTGTTTAAAAAAATGTAAATGAATTGTAATAATTACACTATTACTACCCGACCGGGTAATGGACTAAAATTTTGTCTGACATAAAATTGGAACTAAGATATATGGCTAACCCCACTCCCCAGTCGGGTAGTTATATCGATAAGGTCAAGAAGAATATATTCCCAAGCATCTAAATACCATTTCTCTAATATATTTACCCAACTAGAATTTAGGAGTGCAAAAATGTTAAAAGAAAACTACACATGTACTGCAGCTGAATTTGTGGTATATCCCCCAACCTTTATTGATTATATTCCAAAAGTTAAACTTCCTATCCAAAATAAGTTCAAAAAAACATTGGAACGTATCGTGAAAATTGACGTTTGGCTCAAGGACTATCTTTTAAACTTTCGAAAAAATAAGAAAAACAAGATTGTTGAAGATCACAAAAAGATTATTCAAAAATCTGATTTCAAAGTGATAGCTTATCCTGAATCAGATATACAAGATGTTTTGATGATTATGAATTCTTTAAAATTGACATCTCTTCCTGTTGCTGAAAACCCTTGGAACAAGCGATTGGTCGGATTTGTAGAGAAAAATTCAATCGAAAAAGAAATAGAAGAAAACAAGCTTTCTTAACATTTTGTTAGATTGACCAGAATCTTTAGAAAACCTTTCCGGGACAGGAAACTCAGATATTTCGAGTTTTGAAATCATTTTTCTGCTAGCAAATTTTTTTTTGGATTTGTTTTAAAATAAAAAATGCCCGATAAAACTTATTTGGAATAGAAAATTGATATCCCTATCAGCCTCGAAAAATAAGAATATTTCTCTCCCTTCATTTGGCGCTAAGCTCCAGGTGTTGAATGCATATAATTATTCACCTTTAAACGCACGTTCTGTTTCTCAAAATGATGTAGTGAAATCTCAGGCTGATACTGCGATGAAGCAAGGGTCGTTCGATAAGGCCATCAACTTGTACAAAAGGTCTTTAGAACTTTCCCCTGAATCTATTGAGACGCATCTGAGCATTGCGAAAACGTATAATTTTAATAAACAGCCTGAATTGGCGATTCCTCACTTGGAAAAATATACGGCTCAAAAGCCCGAAGATATTGAAAATTTAACACTTTTAGGTGAGTGCTATAAAAAAAGCGGCAAGTTTTCTCAGGCGATTGCGAAGTTTAATCAGGCCTTGGCTATCGAACCCGGATATGATTATGCAAAAAGAAACTTGTTTGATGCCCAAAACCTATACAAATCTTGCATCAATCCTTCAGCAGCAAAGCAGGAACGCTACAACGCTGCTGTGAATAATCTAACAGAAGCAGTGAAAATTGCAAAAAACTATTTGCCAAGAGGCTATTTGGACAATATGAAGGATATGACCGTTTGTTTTGATAAAACTGCTCAAATGGGTGGACGTTCTAATATTGCACAGTATGAACACAACAAACGTAAGATTTCTATTACGGATGAATACACTTATGCCAGCCCGAAGTTGGTCGGAGCATATTTGATTCACGAATTTGTACACGGGAAAGACAATGATCCATACACTTCTATTCGCGAGGAACAAGATGCATATCGTGTTCAGGCGAAATATTGGGCAGAACGGGTGAATGATGTTTATGATCCTGAGATGGATTATGTTTCTGATTTATACAAACAGTCGGCGCAGGCTTTGGACGAAAGAGTTGCGGAGATTTACCGTTTGAGAGACCCGGGGATTCCAGAAACTTCATACAATCACCCTCCCAACGGAAGAAGAGTTGCGGCTTGTGATTTGTCGTCTTCTGTACAGCCGATAAAGGCCTATGACATTATTGTTTAATAATGTAAATAAGTGTAACAATGTAACTAAATTTTACCCCATG
>CAZIVG010000184.1:0-3424 GCA_964542595.1 uncultured Muribaculaceae bacterium
CATATTTCTAACGTTCACGCGCGTGAAGAGTTTCGCAGGCACTCGTTCATTGCTCCGGTTTGTATCGGCCAGATCTGCGGATTTGGATTAGACAGTTACAAACTCGGGATTAAAGGACTTTTAGACTATTTAATCTAGTGTCGTCTTTTCCGACTCTTCATCAGAGTTGTATCTGACTCACTTTTTTGATGTGTTTAAAATAAAATGTTTGGAATTGTAAACATTAGGCTTGAAAAATTAATACCTTTCTTGTTACAATAATAACAACCATTTGCCGTATACATTAATAATAAAATTGGATTTTGTCTCTTATGTTAATTTCAAATTATCGAGCCGGAATAAAGAATACAATCTATCTTTGCATCTCTTTAATACTATTTTTCACAATTGCCGTCAAAGCACTGGCGTCGGATTATGAATACAAAATTCTTGATCCTAAATATAACCCCAGAGCAGAAGAGGTCATCGAAGGAACTGCTACACAGCCTGTTCAGGATGTTGCGTCACCTAGTGCAAAGCATGGATTTGATTTTGGTCTGTTTTTCTCAATTTGTGCATTAGTCACGTTCCCGATTTTAATAGTTACAGTGACCCTTAAAAACTTCAAAAAGATTTTTGAAGAGGTTCCCGGGGTTGAAAAACAAGAAATCGGTAACATAAAAATTGAAAAAAAACTGTCCTCATCAAATACCGGTTCAAGAAGATCTTCATCAAAAAATGCAACAAATTCAATAAGACCTGCGGTTTCGATATTGCCTCCTGAAAAGAAGCTTCCTCAAAGTGCAGGAAATTCCATCAACAAATATTTTTCTTCTCCGATAGAAAAAATCCCTAATCCAATGCTTTTAAACACGTCTGTTTTGACTTTAGACAAAGGGATTTGCCTTGTTGAATACAACAGAAAATATTCTCTTATCGGATATATCGGTGACGAAATTTTTATGCTTGACCAATTTAATACAATTAAAGGAAGAGAAATTCGCTCCAGACTTTCCGAAACAATTCAAGGAAAAGACCGATATATAGTAAGATTTGGTGATTACAAGGCTCTTGTCGAAGTCTCTGAAACTGACATGAAACTTTTGCTTGAACTATAATTAGAGTATGAAAAAAAATCTTTTAATAGCAATCGCATTGTTTTTAAGCATCATCGCTGCTTCTTTTCTGTTTAAGCAACCAAAAGATGACAGGACAGTTATTAAGTTTGCAAGCTGGGGGTCTCAAAGCGAAATCTCTATTTTGGCTCCGATTTTAGAGGAATTTGAAAAACAAAATCCTGACATAAAAGTTGATTTTGTTCATATTCCGCAAAACTACTTCCAAAAGGTACATTTGCTTTTTGCGTCTAATCTCGCACCCGATGTTGTGTTTTTAAATAATTACTATGCTCCAAAGTACATAAAGGCGGGACTTTTGGAAGATTTAAGCCCTTATATGAAAAAAGACGATTATTTTGAAAAATCATATAAAGGTTTCAGCGCCGGTGAAAAAATTTATGCTTTTCCTCGTGATGTATCAAGTCTTGTAATATTTTATAACAAAGATTTGTTTAAAAAGAACGGTGTGCCTTTACCTTCCCAAAACTGGACTATGGCCGAATTTTTGGCAGCCGCTAAAAAACTTACTAAAGAGGATTTTGGAGTAAAAACTTTTGGATGTGGGTTTGAGACGGAAATGATTTATTTGCTTCCGTATTTGTTTAGCAATGACGGGGCCGTGTTGAATGACGATGGGAAAAAACTTCTTATTGGAGATTCTGCAGCGTTGGATGCGATTGATTTTTATGCTGATTTTGTGAACAAGTACAAAATTGCGCCTTCGAAGGCCGAAAGTGCCAGTCTTACAATGGCACAACTCTTTTTGCAAGGGCGAATCGCAATGCAACTTTCCGGCAGATGGCTTGTGCCAAAGTACAGAGAGGAAGCCAAATTTGACTGGGATATTGCACCCTTTCCTGCAATGAGAGCGGGTTCTGTCGTCAGCGTTGATGCTTCAGGGTATGCAATTTCGAAATCTTCAATGCACAAAAAAGAAGCATTGAGGTTTATTGAATTTATTAATTCTGAAAAATCAATGGAAAAAATTACAAAAAGCGGTCTTATTGTCCCAGCAAGAAAGGATGCCGCTTTTTCTGCAGCTTTTTTGGACAAGTCAAAAAAGCCCGGGCAAGCGAAGACCTTTTTGGATGTAATTGAAACCGGTAAGCCGACTCCTGTAAATGTTAATTATCAAAAACTTTCAGACAGACTCAAAACTGCTTTAGAACCGGTTTTTCTTGGCAAAAGAAAAGCCCGTAATGTATTTACACCCGAGCTTTTGATAGATTTAGATAGATACGCATATTAAATTTTAAATTCCAAGCATATAACGGTTTAGTGATGATATTTGGCTTGCGCCGGAGAAATTGCTGACACTGTTTTGTTTTGACTGGTTATATTCGGTTTCAACCTGATATTTCAATGCTTGAAAATAAGACTTGTTTTCTTCTGAAGACGCCATCCCTATTTCATAATCCAGTCTGTCAACCGTTGTCCGATAGTCTTTTTCAATGTCTCCCGTGATTTTTAGGTTCAAAGTGTTCATAACGTCATCGAAAGGAATTGATTGTTTGGTTGAGCTGCTGCCTTGCGATTGGGACATTTCTTTCATTTTTTTTGCAGTTTGAAGCCTTGCTTTGTCTGCTGTTTTGTCTCCAGTGATGCTGATGCCCAAAGCCTTCAGGGCTTGTTTGATAAGTTCGTATTCTTCATCTTTTGCACCCGAAAAAGAGGCAGCACCTGCCACATACATCGACATCATTGAGCTTGAAATAGGGCTAATTGACATAAAACGAGACCATTCTTAGGTTATACATTTTAAATGCCCGTTTTATGATTTTTTAATCAAAGAAGATTTTATCTATGATAATTTTCGTTATTAATAATTTTAAACGCTCGATAAATCTGTTCGTACAGGAAAATCCTGATTAATTGGTGAGTGAAAGTCATTTTTGAGAAGCTTAATTTGTAGTTTGCGCGTTTTGAAACTCTTTCTGACAATCCGTTTGCGCCGCCAATCACAAAGACAATTTCATTATGTCCGTTTTGTGAGAGCTCTTTGATTTTTTGCGCGAAATCTTCAGAACTCAGGTTCTTGCCCAATATTTCCAGTGTGATTACAAACGCATCAGGTTTTATGGTCGCGAGGATTTTGTCCGCTTCGGCTTCCATGTATTTTTGTGCGAGGTTTTCGTCTTTGATTTCTTGAGCGGGGATTTCTGTCAAAGACAAGCTGCAATAGGCTCCGAGTCTTTTTGAAAATTCGTCGATGGCTTCTTTTGAGTATTTTTCTTTAAGTTTTCCGACTGCGATAATTTTTATGTTCATTGCTTAAACATAACATAATTGTTGGTGTATTGATAATATTTATTATGTAAACCATCAAG
>CAZIVG010000185.1:0-3401 GCA_964542595.1 uncultured Muribaculaceae bacterium
TACACCATTATAGTCTTTCGGAAGAGGAGTGTCCTGTCCGTTTAATGTTTGTCCTATGCAGTTTCCTTTATCGTCATACCCTTTACATTTTGCTGAGCCATAGGGGTTTTTATACCGGTAGAAATATTTTGGATAAGTCTGAAACTCAAGATATGACTTATCAACCGACTGGTTTAGTATGGATATGGCTTTTCCAGCCAGCTGCGGCTTGCTTCTCTTTGCGCATGTGCGTTAACAGTAGGAATAGTTATTCCTGCTATTACTCTGATTTCTTTTTCATTTTTTTATCCTATTTTCGCTTCTTCTTTTTCTTTTTGTACTGGATGTCACGATAGGCATTGTCTATAGAGAGTTTTGCGATTTGCTTTCTTTGTCCTCTATCGTAAAAGACAAGCCAATGTTTCCTTTTGATGTTGTCCACTGAGAATGAAATTTTTCCGCTTGTTCTGTCTCCCGGTTTTATCTTTGAAAACATGATAGATGTGTCCCCAAAAACAGAAGGATAAAATGACGAATTCATGTCATTTTGCATTGAAATATCAAAACCCGTGAAGTATTTGTCTGTAGAATTTGTAATAACTAAAGAGACCGTTATTGTATTCATTTCCCCAAACGGGTCTTTTTCAAACTCAATATTGGTGATTTTTACATTCAATCCGTCACAGACGAATTCCTCTTGTTTAAGCGCTTCTTGTTTGAAGACGGGGAGTTTTACCCCGGTTGTTATTTTTACTCTGATTTCATCTCCGGGTGAGATCAAAACATCTTTGCCTTTTTTGTATAAAGCCATGCCCAGACCGACTGCTCCGCCAACTGCAGCGCCTCCGGCAAGCGTGTAACCGTTGCTTGCTACAGCTGCGGGTAATCCAAACATATTCAGGGCAATTACTCCTCCGACAACTCCGCCAACGGCTGTGTAGCCTGCGCTTTTTGCTACGACTTTTGATGTGCCGACAACAGGGTTAAGCTTTGTGCTCATTTTTCCTTGAATTGGGATTTCTCTTCCGTCAGGGGTGATAAGATAGTCAAAATTTACTTCAATCCAGCCGTCACGACCCAGACGTTTTGATGATTGAATTTCTCTCACGCTTCCGTGAGCGATAGTTCCGGATGGAAGAATTACGCCTTTGTCTCCCTCAACTTCGTTGGTTATTTCTGCGAAAAACTCATCGCCTTCTTCAGTATAGCCCGAACTGAGAACTTGAGAGACTGTCATTTTAATTACATTTTTTGCTTCAAGTTCATCAATTTCACCTGTGAAAAGTGCTTTGTTTTCTTTTTCAAGCCGATCTGTGACCTCTGCTCTGCCTTTAAATGTTTCAGTCGCAGGAGAGGTTTCTTCGGCATTAACAAGTGTATTCAAGCCGGAGTGTATGAACAAAAACGATGTGAGAATTATAAGCGAAAATATTTTCTTCATAACAAAATATTACATCATTTATCCAATAAAATCATGTTTGTAACGATTACTTGTAATAGAGCGAGTATTCCTTATTTTTCTTTATTGCGGCTTGTGAAAAAGAGCCGATTTTGGCTTCTTCTCTTACTATCCCGTAAAGTTTTACTTCGTTGCCGTTTATATCTCTTGTGAAAAATTGGGAAACCTCGATTTGGGATGGTTCATTCAAGTCAGAAATTCCTGCTTCGGCTTTTCTCACTAACCCGATAATCGGGGTGTTTTTTCTTATGAAAAGAGTATCTTTTTTATAAACATCCTCTGACGCAAGAAAGACGACCTTGTCGTTTAGGTTTATATTTTGTTTGTAGGTCAGGTTTCCGTTTCGTACTCCGATTATGTTGAAAGATAGTTTGATTTTTTCGCTGGAATGTATTTTTACTGCGTTTTCATCGGGGATTTGAGTTGTGAACTGTTGTGAGTCATCAATTTTTTGTTCTTGGATTCTTTTTAAATATTCGGCTGGGAGCTCATCTGTATAAGTCGTTGTTGCGAAGACTTTTCCGATTGCCATTCCCGCAAAAACCAAAATAAGCAATAATTTTTTCAAGATGCCACCTTCTTACCTATAATATATGGTATAGATTTTGTCTTTTTTTATTTTAGCAGGGCTAAAGGCATAGCCTGCCAATAACCATGTTATGAAATTTACCCTACTCTTATTTGATACCGTTCCGGATAAATCGATTTTTTTACCCGTTGTGTCACTTGTTGTAAAAAGCGAAATATGGACTTCCGGAGCACGAGTGGCTTCTGTTACATCATGCATTACAACCTTTGTAACTATCCCTTCAACCAAAGCTCCCTTTTTTATATAAACTTTCCCATTTTTTAAAACGTCTTCTGCGACAACAAATTCTAACTTGTGGCCTACATTCGGTTCTATGACATAGGTCGGTTTGGGTAATTCTTTTTTGACATATTTTACAGCCACTTTTTTTTCAGAATAAATCAAGACCTTTTTTTCTTGGTTTAAGGTTGCATCTTCTAATTTGTTTTTTTCATTCGTGCTTATTTCAACTATTTTGTTTGTCTTGTTTGCTGCATCTATTCTTGATTGAGGGATTTCATCCGTATAAATCGGCATTGAATTAACTTTTCCTGCAAGTATCAAGAATAATATAACGCTGAGGAGTAGTTTATTTGTTCTCATTTTTGTTTTTACCTATATTAGTAGTATCATTGGCTGGAATATTGTCCAGTTTGAGGTATTTGTCTTTAGTTTTTTGTCTGAATTGTTGAGATATTAAAAGAAAATTTTGGTAATAAAGACTGTTTTTGCATTCATTATTCGCAAGGTATGAAGGGTATTTTGAATACAAGTATTCATATAAAGCTTTGAGGCGAAAATCGCCGGATATGTTGTAATATGCAGAGCGTTCAAACCAGCTTGGTTCTTCTGCAATTTTATTGACTAATCCCAGATATGCGAGAGGGTTGTATCCTGCTTTAATCATGAGATCTATAGCTTTTGCATCTGCCTTGTATTCGAAATAATTCGGTATGTTGTTCATATAATAACGACTCCAGATGCCTTCGTAATAATCAAGACAATGAGCAATCTCGTGGCTTAATATACCCGCAAGTTCATCTTCGTTGTCAATAAACGGTAAGATTCCCTTATAAACCTGAACCTGTTTTGCTGTGGCACTTGAAATAGTCCCCGGATATTTGTTTGGAACGTAATAGAATGTTATTCTTTTGTCGATTTCATTGGCGTTGAGGATTTTGTAACCGACCTCCATTATTCGTTTTTGATATTCTGATTCTTTTGTAAGAACCAAATCATCCGCAAAACAAACGCTTATCGACATTGCAAATGCTAAAAACAGAACTATGCAAAGTATATTTTTTTTCATATTGTACTCCATTTGAAACTATTTGTAATAGACCTTGTAGATTTTGTTTTTCGGAACACGCGCAGGTGCGCCAATTGCTGATGCCA
>CAZIVG010000186.1:0-3366 GCA_964542595.1 uncultured Muribaculaceae bacterium
TTATGCAAGATGTGAAAACGTATAGAATGCTTGATAATACAGGGTTCATAAAAATCTCCTTAACCTTGATTATTTCTTAACACGCTGATTTGATGCGGCAAAATTCTTTGCGAAAAGAATGCTTCATATTCTGATTCACCCCATTTTTCAAAGCTCAGAAAATGGCTTTTGTTTGCAAAATCCCAGTAATAAAGCTTTTCCACTCTTGTATCGTCGCAGAATCTGTAAAAAAGAGCGTCTCCGGAGTCTTCGTAATTAAATGTTTGACCGTTAAAATTAATACTTCCGGATTCTTCATCATCAAAGTGATAAAGTTGTTGAACAGTCACTCCTGTTTCTTGAAGTTTCATTTTTTTCAAAACAACAGTCACCGCAGTATCGTCATCATCTTCAACTTCTACCCAGACTTTTTCGTCAGATCCTTTATCGCACTCAAGTTCGAACCACGAAAAATCGCCTTCTTGATATAAATGTTTTGCTAAGACGGTAAGCGTCATATTTTCGTAATTGTCACCAACGTTTCTCAATTCAAAAACCCCGCCTTGTTCAACATTTACAATGTGAAGAGCTTGTTCAGGAACTTTGTTAATGTTCTTTTTTAGATCCATATTTCTCATGATTATTGCCCAAGCGATGATGGCACCGAGGATAAGAAAAATTACGTTCACTCCTACTAGTGGCATTATTATAACTCCAACAATAACGATAATTATTATTAGTACAGCAAGATTCATAAAATGCTCCTATTCTTCGAGTTCTGATTTTTGTTCAGCAAGACTGTCTTGCGCAAGATTAACCTGTTGGGCGGATTGGTCTGTAATCATTTTCGCCTTCAATTCAGCAAGCGAAGCCTGAACATCAGGCGAAGCAGACGAACCCAAAGCCGCGTTGATCTGCTTGTCAATGTCTGTTTCGATGCTTTCCATTGATCCGTAAGCTTCAGCGAGCGCTTCTTCTTGTTGGATTTTTGTTTTCATATCTTCGAGCATAGCGGTAGTGCTGTCAGAACTCATTGACACAAGCTGCTGATTGATTTTTTTTGAAGAAACAGCAACAGCATTTCTTGCTTTAAGTGATTTAACTTCGTTTTCCCAGTTTTTAATCTGGTCTTTGAGTTTTGCAATTTTGTTTTCAAATTGCTTAATCATTATGTCGTATTTTTCAATGTTTGTTTTTAGTTGAGCCGCGCTTTGAAGAGCTTCTTGTTTTTTGTTCAAAGCTTCTGATGCGAGCCTGTCTGCTTCAGCAGTATCAAGTGAACCGTTCTGGGCGTTTTTCAAAAGTGCCATTGCTTTGTTTTCATAATCTTGGGCAATTTGCTTTTTTTCTTCCAACTCACGTTTGGTGCTTATTGCAATCGCTTTGACTTCCGCAAGCCCTTTAAGGCTGTTGTCAAAATCTGTTTTCAAGTCTCGAATTCCTTGCTCAGCAAGTTTTATAGGGTCTTCGAATTTTGAAACTATTGCATGCAAAGTCGATTGTATAACTTTAAATAATCTTTCCAGTAATCCCGCCATTGATAAACTCCAATCTAATTTTTATTTATTGTATTTTTCTTCGAAATAATTATATGCCATATTCAGCTTCTTTACAACTTCTTGTGCAAGAGCCAATTTCTTTTCATTTCCGTAGAATTTGTCCGGATGATATTTTTTTAAAAGCTTTTTGTAGGACGATTTAATTTCATCAAAACCTGCTCCGAAAGAGAGTTCGAGGTTTGCGTAATATTCTTTTTCAAGTTTTGTTTGTGAAGAATCTTCTGAGTTGTGTGATTCAACTCGAGGTTCATTTGAAGGCTGTTCGTAAGAATTGAAACTTTTGTTCCCAATCCCATCGAAAAAGCTTTCACCTTTTGTGTTTAGGTTGCTTTTTATTGCATTTTTGATTCTTCTAAATAAACTCAATTCCACAAAACCAATTAGTAAGTTAAATTTATAATATTAAATTTTTCACTGATTTTCAAGTGCCCCAACTTTTTTCTTTTAAAAATGCGAAAGATATGATACTATTATCTTAGTTTAGAGTAAGAACATAATTTATTATATGAATTTATAATCATAAAAAACACAATAGAAATTGAATCCGAGAACACTTCAAAGCAAGCTTTTTCGGGTTATGTGTATATATAGAATAATGAGGTATAGGACAATCGAAACAATGGATTTATCAATCGCACTTTTAATAATTGCCCTTGTTGTAATTGCAGGCCTGATAGGCGTGTCAGTTGTAATGTGGCAGAAAAACAAAAGAGTGCAAGAGCTTTTCCAAAATCTTTCAAAAGAAACGTCTGAAAAAGAAACTCTTTTGAAGAAGGAAGCTATGATACAGGCAAAAGAATCTTTGCACGCTGAACGAGAAAAGTTCGATGAAGAAGTCAGAGAACGCAGAAGTGACTTGCAAAGGCAGGAAGCAAAACTTATCAAAAAAGAAGATATGCTCGAAGACAAAATTCAAGAAGCAACTGACAAAGAGTCTCAAATGCAAAGAAAACTCGACGAACTTCTTGAAAAAGAAGATTATCTTGCTGATTTGATAGCAAAACAAATTGAAGAAACCGAAAGAATTTCGGGGATGTCTCGTGAAGAAGCGCGCCATATGCTTATGGAACAGCTTAAGCAAGACCTTCAACAAGAACAGCTTCAACTCATTAAAGAAAACGAAGCGAAAATCAGAGAAACAGCCAAAGAAACTGCACAAGATATTCTCTCTACTACGATGCAAAGATGCGCAATCGATCAGGTTGTGGAATCCACTGTTTCAGTAGTTAGCCTTCCTTCTGACGAAATGAAGGGAAGAATCATCGGGCGGGAAGGTCGTAACATCAGAACTCTTGAAACTCTTACAGGGGTTGATTTGATTATCGATGATACGCCTGAAGCGGTTGTTCTTTCAAGCTTTGATCCTGTGAGAAGAGAGATTGCGAAAGTTGCTCTCGAAAAACTCATCACAGACGGTCGTATCCACCCTGTCAGAATTGAAGAAATGGTGGAAAAAGCGCAAGAAGAAATTGAAGAAAAAATCAAAAAAGAAGGGGATAACGCAGCCATCGATATGGGCGTTTTGAACCTTCATAAAGAGTTAATCAAAACTCTTGGTCGTTTATATTACAGAACAAGTTACGGTCAAAATGTTTTGAAGCACTCGCTTGAAGTCGGACACATTGCGGGTATGTTGGCTGCAGAATTGGGCGCCAATGTTCAAGTTGCAAAACGTGCAGGACTTCTCCACGACATAGGCAAGGCTGTTGACCAGACTCAAGACGGAACGCATATTGAGTTAGGTGTGGAACTTGCCCGTCGTTATGGTGAAAAAGAAGAAGTTATACACGCGATAGAAGCCCACCATGACGATGTTACAGCAAATACG
>CAZIVG010000187.1:0-3349 GCA_964542595.1 uncultured Muribaculaceae bacterium
TAAGGAGTTTTTTATGTCAGAAAGCTATTTATACGCACTCATCCTTGCCGGCGGCTCAGGGAAATATGTATGGATGATGAGCAAAGAGCTTCATCCTCAATGCCTTATGAAAGATGAATATACACTTTTTCAGTCAACCTTTATAAGGCTTGTCAATTGTGTTGACGACAAAAAAATCCTAACAATCACTAATAAGAAAATGGAATCTAATGTCCGCAAACAACTAACAGAGCTTCAAGAAAAATTTTGTCGAAAATCAGATTACAAAGTAATTTCGACAGAAACTCACAAAAATACTGCCGCAGAAATCGCGCTCGCGCTGAAAGAAATCGAAAAACTCGAAGCAGCAAAACTAAAAGTCGCAAACCCCAAAGAACCTGTTTTGATTGTGACCCCATCAGATATTTTCATCGAAAACGATAAAAAATTTGAAGCCGCGATTGAAGAGGCAATAAAACTGGCCGAAGAAAATTACATTGCAACTCTCGGAATAAAATCGGAAAACGAAACAGCAGTGGGCAACATAAAAACAAAGAGAAACAAAAAAATAAAAGACATTTCAGACAATGCTCTCAAGGTCGAAACGTTTATCGAATCTCCTGAAATCGAATCAGAGCCTAAATCTTCAAAAAAACATTACCTAAACAGCGGGATTTTCGTTTTCAAGCCGTCAGTGATTCTTACAGAAATAAAAAAATATCACCCCGAAATTTTGGAGATGTTAAAAGGAAAACAAACTTATGAATCCATGCCCGAAATCACAATTGAAAACGCTGTGATGACAGCAACTAAAAAGCTTGCGCTAGTGCCATTTGAGAGTGACTTTCTGAACGCAAAAACCTATAAAGATTTTTTTGAAACAACCGCAGAAACAGTCCACAGACCCTGGGGTCATTACACTGTTTTAAACAAGGGTTACGGATTTTTATCAAAGTGCATTCACGTGAACCCGAATCAGGCTTTGAGTGTACAAATGCACCATCACAGACGCGAATTTTGGGTGGTAATGCAAGGTAACGCAGAAGTCCTAAAAGGAGAAGATTACTTTGAACTCAAAAACGGAGAGAGCATTGACATCGACGTTGAAGAAAAACACTCTTTGAAAAACCCTCACGAAGAACCTTTGAAAATCTTCGAAATCCAAAAAGGCGAAATCCTAGATGAAGATGACATTGTACGATTCGATGATTTGTACGGGCGGGTTTAGATAATATTTATTATGTAAAATTGTCATTAAAAAGACCATTCATCGGCTTTATTTCTTCCAATCTCGATACTTCACTTCAACACAAACTAATTTCACCCGAGCCTCATAACTCGGCCTTTGGCTTAAATAATTCTTTTTTCGACGCCTATGACACGTTAGTGAATCGAGCTAGAAAAAAGAATTTTTAAGCCGAATCTAAGCCTGATTTAAGCCTCAGGCCTCAGACAAATTCGGCTAATCGTCGTTCAAAAAGGTTTGTGTAAGAAGCTACGTATAGGATTTTCAGAAACAAAGCCTTCTTCTTGATGGTTTACATAATAAATATTGTCGCTACCCTTTGACGGCGCCGTCATTTTCACCTGAAATAAAATATCTTTGCATCGCAATGAAAAAAACAAGTATCGGCACTGTTGCGATAATCGAACCTGCTGCGATAAACCTCCAGTTTGCACTGAACATTCCCTGAAGGTCATTTACTCCTACTGGCAAGGTATAAAGTGATTTTTGGGTCAAAACAATACTCGGCCAAAGGAATTCACCCCAAGACCCGATAAACGTAAAAATCGCAAGCACTGCCAGTGTAGGTTTAACCATCGGCATAAGCACTTTCCACCAGATCTGAAAAACGTTACATCCGTCCACGAATGCGGCTTCTTCCATTTCTTTCGGTATTGCCAAAAATGCTTGTCTCATTAAGAAAATCCCGAAAGCATTTACTGCAAAAGGTAAAATTAGCCCCATATAACCCATTACAGAATTTACCGAATCAACCATGTTTAGTTTTAAGACTATCAAATAAACCGGGAGCATTATTGCCTGAAACGGAATCATAATTGTTGCAAGCGTGGCATAGAATGCAGTTTTCTTGCCTTTAAAATCCATTCTTGCAAGCGGATATGCCGCAAGCGCTGAGAGTACCAAATTTAAAAGCACGGTAAAACCCGCAACAATCATACTGTTTAAGAAATAAAGCATAAAAGGAATCTGGTTCCATACGCCCTTGAAGTTTGCCCAAGTCGGATGCTCCGGAAAAAACACGGGAGGATACTGGAAAATGTTTTCGTCAGCGCCTTTCAGTGCAGTGGATAATAGCCACAAAAACGGAAAAATCGACAACAGTGAAACCGCAATCAATGTTGCGTGTATGAAAAATCCTCTTGATATGTTTTTGAAATTCTTCACGGATTCAACCTCACAACTGATATTGTTTGTTTTCAAAGAAAACAAAATTAATTATCGACAAGACCAAAACAATCAACAGTAAAATGACCGAAGCCGCTGAAGCGATTCCCAAATCCAGGTTTTCAAACGCACGTTCGTATATGTAATAGACAATTGTTTTGCTTGAGTCTAGCGGCCCGCCTTTTGTCATTACATAAATTTCTGCAAAAACTTTCATCGCCGAAATCGAAGAAATCGTTGAAACAAGCCCGATTGTTGGCATAAGATGCGGTAACGTAACAGTGAGGTGCTTTGTGACAGGGTTTGCGCCATCGACGTCACACGCTTCGTAAAGATCTTTCGGGACCCCCATCAGCGCTGAAAGATAAATCATCATATAATACCCAACGCCCTTCCAAATTGTAACAAGAATTACTGAATAAAGTGCAAAATTGGGGTCGGTCAGCCAGCCAATCGCCGGTATGTTAAAAAGACCTGTCGCGTAATTCAAAATCCCTTGTTGCGCATAAAGCCACTTGAATGCAATCGCAGCAACAACAATCGACACAATCACAGGAAGATAAATCAGGATTTTGTAAAGTGTTATGCCTTTGATTTTTTGGTTAATCATAATCGCTATGATTAAAGGAAAAATCACCAAAAAAGGTACAGCGACGAAAAGATAAATGAACGTGTTAAGCAAAACTTTATAAAAAACAGGCGACTTTAACAACGTTAGGTAATTCGACAAAGAAACAAATGAGGGGTGGTAAATGTTTGTGTTGTATTCAAAAAAACTTAACACAATAGTCTCAAAAAACGGAATAAAAAAGAACAAAACAAGAATCACTCCGGCAGGGAGCAAAAATAAATATGGAACGTATTTTTTGTAATATTTGTACATCTACTCTCCTGAAGACCTTAAAGAGGCACCGTTTTGTGATACTTCAAAATCAGTTTTCACCGGTGACATCAACATTG
>CAZIVG010000188.1:0-3331 GCA_964542595.1 uncultured Muribaculaceae bacterium
AACCCGATTATCGAAAGCACTACTATTGCAACTTTTATGATGAATTTTAAACAGCCCATTATATTTTGAACCTTTCATAAATTGTGTCGATGTTTCTCAAATAATAATCTGAATCAAAGCAATTTTCAATTTCTTTTACACCCAAAATCGACATCACCTCTTTGTCGTTGAGAAGATTTTCCCTGAAATCGCCGTGGTCGTTGAACGCAGCGAGCGCATTTTTCTGAGTCAATTCGTAAGCTTTTTCTCTTGACAGACCTTTGTTTGTCAACTCGAGCAAAACCCTTTGAGAATATACGATTCCGCCAAAAAGGTTCGCGTTTTTGGCCATGTTTTCCTTATGAACAACCAGCCCTTCAACAAGGTTGTTAAAACGATTGAGCATATAATCAATCAGAATCGTCGAATCCGGGAAAATTATCCTCTCAACCGAACTGTGAGAAATATCGCGTTCATGCCAGAGAGCAATGTTATCCAAAGCCGCCACCGCATTGGATTTCACAACCCTTGCAAGGCCTGAAAGATTCTCTGACGAAATCGGATTTTTCTTGTGCGGCATAGCAGATGAACCTTTTTGACCCTTTTTGAATGCCTCTTCGACCTCCAAAACCTCTGTTCGTTGAAGATGACGTACTTCCACAACACACTGTTCAACCGCACTCGCAATCAGAGCAAGGGTTTGCAGATAGTTTGCGTGATAATCTCTTGCAATGACCTGTGTAGAGATTTTTGCAGGATTTAATCCCAATTTTTCGCAAGCCAGCCTTTCAATTTCGGGAGAAATATTACTGTAAGTCCCTACCGGCCCTGAGATTTGGCCAACTGCAATTTCTTCTTTTGCCGCTAAAAACCTTTTTTTAGAACGCTCAAAAATATCGAGCCAGCTTAAAAGTTTCACACCGAAAGTCATCGGCTCTGCGTGAATCCCGTGAGAGCGGCCGATACAAAGGGTTTTCTTGTGATCTTTCGCTTTGTTTTTTAACGTTTCAATAACTTTTTCAAGATCTTTTTCAATGATTTCAGAAGCCTTTTGGATTTGGAGCGCAAAAGCCGTGTCTATGACGTCAGAACTCGTCATCCCCATGTGGATGAATCTCGAAGTCTCGCCGACGTTTTCGTTCACATTCGTCAAAAACGCAATCACATCATGACCGACCTCTTTTTCGATTTCGTCGATTCTTTCAATGCTGAAAGCTGCACGTTTTTTGATTTCCAAAAGCGCATCATCAGGGATTTTTCCCAGTTCGTTATAAGCCTCACACGCTGCAATTTCAACTTTCAGGTAAAAACCGAATTTCGATTCCAACTCCCAAAGTTCTTTCATTTCTTTTAAGCTGTATCTTTCAATCATAAATATTCCTTGTCTGTATTTGCTTTCATTTTACCTGAAAACATTGAATTTTTCATATTGTACAAATTTGGGAACAGCACTTATTAAGAAATGTAAACCCATGTTACACAAATAGTAAATCTCCGGAATTAAATTGTTTTTATAAAAATATAGGTAAGTTTTTTATGAAGTGTAAGGAAGGAATCAGATTATGCCGGTAAACTCATTGAATTGTGCGAATGCTTGTTATTACAAACCTGCGCAAAAGAAAGATAACTCAGTTTCAAAAGGATTTGTAATCGGTGCAACCGCTCCCGTTGCAACACTGGCGGCAGGTGCAGGAGCAGCAAAAGTCGGCCATATGATCAACAAGCCCAAATCTCGCCTTTTTGCAATGAAAACCAATCAACAGATGAACAAACTTGCTCAGAATTTAGACAAATTCGGCGAAATTTCTCAAGAAAAAGTATTGAATGCAGGTAAAAAATCTATAAACTTCTTAACTGACAAAACAAAGGGTTCAAAAGTTTGCTCTGCAGCTATGTCAAAGATAGAAAAAGCAGGAAAATTCGTTGCAGATTACCTCAAAAAGAACCCCAAAGTCGGCAAAATCGGTTTCCCAGTGCTTGCAGCAGGTATCGTAGGCGCAACTATCGGTCTCATCGCAAAAGCATTCAAAAGCAACAACTAAGAATAACCCGGACTATTTTTAACAAAAAACGTCTCTGAATTAGTCAGTGACGTTTTTCATTTTATGAATCACCTTCCGCCTTTCAATTGTAACGAATCATTAAGAAACGATACAGAATAAGACATTATTTTAAGGTCAAAACCGTTTATTAGTATATATGCACGATATATTACTTCACTAAGCTTAAGGATAAAAAGAGATGAGCGAAAAAATTTATCAAGTAAAAAGTGGTGATTGCGCTTGGAATGTCGCACAAAAACAATTGAAATCACAGGGCAAGAAAAATGTTACCACACAAATGATTGCTGAAGAAATGAACCGGCTTGCTAAAGTCAACGGTTGCAAAGACGCAAACGAATTCAACCAAAAATTCTTTGCAAAAATCGGAGCAACATTCAATCTTGAAGCAACGGAACAAAACACCGCACAAGAATCATCAAACCTCAGCAAATTCGATGGTTTTGAAAAAAAAGATTCAAGGCTGATTCAAGGCAGAGATAGTATAAGAAGTTACAAACCACTTGATTCTCAAATTGATTCAACAAAAGTCGATTCAGTAAAAAACAATCCTCCACCGGAAAAGAAGCCCATTTCACCTCCGAGCGTGGAATCTCAGATTGAGAGCATAAACAAAATCCAAGGGGATACAAACAGAATTATTGAATACAACAAAACGAACGCAAAAGGCAACTACGTTATAATCGACAAAAAGACCTGCAAAGCAGTTGTGTACAATCAAGACGGTAAAGTTCTCGATTCATTCCCGATTGGTGCAGGCAAACAAAAAGGTGACAGAATGAACTCAGGGCTTCGAAACGGAAAATGGGTTCAAGATGGTGCATACACCACACCCGGTCAATTTACTTTGAAAGATTGTCCCAAAACAAAACATAACATAGATGGCTATCAAAGTGACAAAACTGGTGATTTGAACGTATATGCACTAGATGGTGTACAGCACGATGAAAACTACGATGGCAGCTCGACACTTGCCATACATCAAGTGCCGAAATACAGAAGAGGTGAAAGAAATCACCTTCTTAAAGATGACAAAACGTCAAACAACATTTCAAACAACCGTATGTCCTTTGGCTGCGTAAACATGCTTGACGAAGATTTCGAAAAGATGAAGCAATATATCGGAAGCGGAAGTTCTCTTTATATATTACCCGAAGAAAAAGGCAACAGCTTGGAACTGGCAGAAATGCCGCCGCTTGCGGATAAATGGCGCGCGTTTGGGTTTGATGTGCTGGAAGTGGACGGACACGATATTGCTGCGCTGCAAGAAGCCCTGCGTCATCGCGCAGATC
>CAZIVG010000189.1:0-3306 GCA_964542595.1 uncultured Muribaculaceae bacterium
TGGCTATGGGGTCGTTGATGATTTCTACGATTCTGAAAAAACCTATGCAGCTTTTTACAAAGCCTGTTGCTGCTTCAGCTGAAATACTTTCTAAATTGAAATTTAAAGGACTTGTGCCGACGATTGACCAGTTTAAATTTATTTACGGTGTCACAATTATGAGCCGTATTTTTGCAGTTCGTGACAAAAATGAAATGAGAGAATCTTCTGTCAAAGATTCTTTGGGCTTTGCAAACTGGCTGATTTTAGGTGGTTTTGTTTCAAAACTTGCCTCTAAAGGATTCAGCAAATTGCTTAACAAAAAAGGAATGGAAGGCATTGTGAACTGTGAAAAAGCCAAAGAGGGCAAACTCGGAAGCTTTATTATGAACGCAGTTGAAAAAACTCACGAAGAAATCCTTTATCCCGCACTCAAAAAGGCAGGAATCGCTGTTGTAAAAGACGGAAAAGCTGTGCCTTTCAGAACATTGATGTTAGAATTGGCCCAAAAAGCTAAAGCCGATGGCGCCGATAAAGAGATTGTAAGAGCCTACGGACAAGCGTCTAAACGACTCAAATACAAAAACTTGTCGCAAGTATTGGGCTACATATATTCAGGCGTGGTACTCGGTCTCGGGATTTCGAAGCTGAACATCGCCATCACAAATATGTGCGAAGGTAAAAACAAAAAGCCTGCTGTCCCTGTGAATGACAAAATGAAAGTCTCAAATGAGTTTATCAAAAGAAGTGCTCAAAACGAAACAAAAACTTTCGGTGCTTTTTTGAGTCAGATTTAGCTGCTTAATATATTGTAATCATCTTTTGAAAAAAAGTTATATTCTATATATAATCATATTTAAGGAAAATTCCAGTTTAGAAAAGAAAAGGTTAGCAAAATGGCAGAAAATAAACTCCCCAACGGCGTAGGCAAAAAAATTGTTCAGGCCTTGAAAAAGCAAGCAGAAATTGAAATTCAGCCTATCCCTGACAACATCGAACAGGAAAAAATCAACCTTTCTCCTGAGTTTTACAGTCAGGAAATTACGGACAACGTAAGTCTTGATGACGGTTTTTCGGATTTTTCATTCGAAGAGAGTGCATCTGAGCAAATGTCTGACTTCAGCGACAGCATTCAAAACCTTGGCGTTGAGTCTGAATCTGAGTTTGAAGAAGACTTCAACAACAATTCTCAAATGTTTGAAAATGACGAGATTTTTACTGCTCCTCAGCCAAAAATTAAACCTGTCAGCCAACAAAAGTCTTACTCAATGCCTGCAAATGTTGCAGTTTTGAAAAGGCTGATTATGCAGTTGCCTCAAGGTGTTACAAAGCAAACAGGTGCACAAATCATTCGTCAAACAATGGAGGCACTCGGAATCTCTATGAAAAGCGTTTTGCAAGAAGCTCAACAGGGACAAGACAGCCTGACGGCTTCAGCGAGATCCTGTATGACAACGATTCAGGAGTATAGAAACAATATCAAAAGCCTTGAAAAACAGGTTCAAGATTACAAAAAACAAGCTATTGCGCTCAATGATCTTATCAGCTTGTTCATTATGACTGACAAACACTAAAAATCAAAATGTAAATAAAAAACTCTATCAAATCGATAGAGTTTTTTTATGCTTTATTCGATGTTTACCAGCTGATTTTTTTGTCGAGAATGATTTTTGTCGAACAGCCCCACCCTGAAGAATCTTCTGCGCAAGATGATGTGTTGATGTTCGGGTTGCCGTCTTTGTCAAACGATTCACCGCCGCTTCCTTCAGGATAAACGTCTTTTTTTGTTAAATAAAATCCGAAAATATCTATTCCGATTGTGTTTGGAGGGTTTGGTCCGTTTACGTCAACGCCCCAGTCTACGCATCCATTCTCAAGATCTGTACCTGTAGCAGCGCTGCAATCAGCAGATGTGCTTTGGATGTACCATAACATTCCGTCAGTTGTAAAGAAACTTGTTTTCGGGTCGAACATGTTTTTGTTTGTGTAAGCATTCCCGTTCAGGTAAGTGACGGGATATTTTTCATCCGAGGAATTTCTGTCAATCGAGTTCATTTCTGCTTTATAAAGTTTTGTAATCTCTTCTGCCGAAGCCAGATTCCAAGTTACAATGTGCCCCTTTTTCGCTTTAATGAGTTTTGTTGCATTTATCATTGCGGAATATGCTTTATGCGCTCCGGCCACGTAAGAGTTTTCATCAGAGGTTTTTTTCAACCCGGGGATAGTGATTGATGCGATTACTCCTATAATCATAAGCGTGACAAGAACTTCACCTAATGTAAATGCTTTTTTGTTGTTCATCAGTATCTTCCTTATTTCATTTTGAATGCAGGCACTTTATGTTCTTGAATTACTGTGTAAGTGTCGTTGTATTCATCTTTTTTATAATTTTCGTTTCCGTATGGAACGACCCCGTTTTTTGTAATTCTGTAAGCAAAAATGTCTATACCGTTTTTGTTTGGAGAATTTTCTGCACCGTTTAAGTCAACAATAGCCTCCCCGCCATCACTAAACTGGTCACTGGTGTCTGTTTTTCCGTTTAAGAATGTCCAAGTCGCCCCGTCCATTGTCGTGAATGAGTTTCCTTTTTTGATTCGGGTTTGCATTGTTTCCGAGTATCTTTCTGCAATAACCGCGGTGTCGCTCCAGTCCCAAAACTGAGAATTTCCGTATTTTGTCTCTAGGTTTGAGGTTGCACCGGAAATGTCACTGAAGGATTTGTTTACCTGCGAGATTATAGTTTGTTCATCAGAGTAGTCTTTCAGCGGAGGTATGGTTATTGCTGCAATAACTCCAATGATAGCAAGCGACATAAGCACTTCTGCCAGCGTGAAAGCTGTTTTGTGATTATTCTTTGTTTTCATACTTTTTATCCTTGATTGATTATTTTGAATTCATTACGCATTTAAGGTTGAAAAAAGCGCGTTGCTTTTTTCGATAACAGTATCTCTGTATTGCATTAATTCGTTGATTTCGAGGCCTAATTGTTCTTTTATGATTGATTCATCAACCAAATCAGGTTCATCGTGCGAAATCTTGTTAGCTGCATAAGCCAGAGCACTTACCTGCGGCATAGAAGAAGAAAGCGGGTCGTGGTGGTATTTTATGCAGTTTGCGAGAAGAACGGAGAGTTTCCATTTTTTTGCAAGCAAGAAACCTAAATCCGCGTGATTTGTTTCGAACATATCGTTTTCCGCGTCGATAATATCTGTACCGTTTTTGACCATCGTACGGACTTTTTGATAAGCCATTGTGTCAATGATGTTGAACAAAATTTTGCCAATGTCATGCAAGAAACCGATTGTGAAAGCATCACCACTATCAACA
>CAZIVG010000190.1:0-3300 GCA_964542595.1 uncultured Muribaculaceae bacterium
CAGGCGTTGTGAGTTGTGCAGCACAGATTAGGTCGCCTTCGTTTTCTCTTCCCTCATCATCTGCGACGATGACCATTCCACCTTTTTTTATTGTATCTATTGCTTCTTCGACCGAATCAAATTTGCAATTCTTGTTTTCAGGCAAGAAAATATCTTTTATATTTTGAAGTAATGACATTAAAGAAACCCGTTTCTTTCTAAAAAATTCGTATCTATTTTGCTATTATTATCGTTCGATAACAAATATTTTTCAATATATTTCGCAATCATGTCTGTTTCAATATTTACCCTGTCGCCGATTTTAAGGTTTTTGAGAGTCGTTGAAAGGTATGTGTGTGGAATCACTGCAATGTTGAAGACATTTACCTTGATTTCAGTAACGGTAAGGCTTATTCCGTCAATCGTGACAGAACCTTTTTTAACGATTTGCTTGGATAGTTCAGGCTCGACTTCGAAAGTAAATTCATGTGCTTCGTTAATTTTTTTTATACTTACTACTTTTGCTGTTCCATCCACATGCCCGCTGACAATATGCCCGTCAAGCCTGTCTGAAAGACGCATTGTCCGTTCAAGATTCACTTCTGTGGATGTTTTAAAATCCTTGAAAGTTGTAATTTTAAGCGTTTCAAAAGAAGCAAAAACTTTGAAACTTTTTTGTGAAAGTTCAATCACTGTTTGGCACGCGCCGTTAATCGCAATGCTATCACCAATTTTCATTCCATCAAGAACTTTTTCACAATCTACGGTGAGATACATTGAGTTTCCGTCGGTCTTTATCTCGGAGATGCGCCCCGTTTCTTCAATTAATCCTGTGTACATATTAACAATCTAGCACAAAAATATTATTTATAATATGATGTAAGTGCCGATTCGAGACGAGGAGAGAACATGTTTGTTGAAAATTATATAAAAGATTCAATCGCTACAAAGCAAGCTATACTTGAAAATAAAGAAATAATCGAAACAATTGAAAAAATTTCAGACGCAATAGTTGACGGATATAAAAATGATAAAAAAGTCTTAATCGCAGGCAATGGCGGCTCTGCTGCTGATGCGCAGCATATCGCGGGCGAATTGGTATCAAGATTTTATTTTGACAGGCCGGGACTGGCATCAATTGCTTTGACGACAGATTCATCAGTTTTAACAGCGATTGGCAACGATTACGGTTATGACATGACCTTCTCAAGACAGGTCCAAGCTAATGGTCAAAAAGGTGATATTTTCATAGGTATTTCGACTTCCGGTAATTCAAAAAACATCCTTGCTGCGCTCGATGAAGCAAAGAAAAAAGGAATCATCACTGTAGGTTTTGTGGGCAAAAATGCCTGCAAAATGGATGAAATTTGCGACTTTATTGTAAAAGTTCCATCTGCGGAAACCCCAAAAATTCAAGAATCTCACATTATGATTGGCCATATTATTTGTGCGATCGTTGAATCAAAAATGTTTAAAAAGCCTAATTAGCCTTAATTTTCGCGATGTGTTTTGCGACAGCTTCACCCATTGAGAAACAGGATGTCTGGATTCTTAACGCTGCTTGAGCTTCAAAATCAGCAGAAACATTTCTGCCGGCTATGAATAAATTGTCGTAATCACACGCCATCAGACATTCTATGGGTAATTCATAATCGACAGTTGTGTGTTGAAGTGTTGATGCATCTTTTTCATATGAGTGTATATCAATCGGATAGTCTGCGTGCAAGACAGGGTATTCGAGTCTTTTCCCTGATAGAATATCTTGTTTAGTATAAACTCTTTTACCCTCGACCCTTCTGGATTCGCGTATTCCAAGCATATCTGCAATATTTGATATATAAGAGTTTTCAAAGCCGACAAAATATTTTTTCATAAAGTTATAAATACGCCAAATCTGTTCTCTGGCAAGGCATAAGCCCATAGATGACGCTTTTATATCTAGCGGGTCAGTGCCTTCTTTAAGCAATATCCGCGGGCAATTCAGGGAAATTGTCCCAGGCATTCTCGGAACAGTGAATATCTGAAAATAAGAGGCGTCTTCTTCCTGTAAATCCCCGTTATTTATGGCTTTTTCAAAGATTGGCCACAACGCCCATTTCTTGCCTTTGTCCCATGTACAAGCTGTAGAAAGATGTATTTCGCCATTAATTGTATCTGATGTTGTTACGGTTCTGTCTTTATCAAAATTCATCAACCATTCAGAAAATTTTTCTAAATTTATTCCCGATACATGAAAGCGCAATGTCATTGGTTGTCGAACGTTTTTATTTGGTAAAATTTTATTTTTTAAAATCTCAGAAAAATTTCCATCTCCAGTTGTGTCCACAAAATATGTCGATTCGATATGTAGTGATAACATTTTTGATGAAATTTCTATGGATTTTATGTTTCTAGACTCAGTAACAGCATTTTTTACTTCAGAGTCAAACAATACATCACACCCTGCCTTCTTCATCATAGAATCAAGAGCAATCTTCGAAAGTTCAGGGTTGAACCAACCTTGATTACCGTCTGAGTATGTAATTTGCCCGTCATAGTTTTTCAATTCTTCTATGAAGTCTTTAAAAAATTCACAATTTATATCAGCTGCATTGGATTTCATTGCCGGTAAAACAAGAGCAGATGTTATGCTTCCGCCGAGATGAATGTTTTTTTCAACAATTAAGGTCTTGAGTCCTTTTTTTGCTGAAATATACCCTGCCGCACAACCTGCAGTGCCTCCACCGCAAACTACCAAATCATATTTATCCATTATTTGCTTCCTGTCTTTTGTGTTTTTTTATATAGTGACTCGATGATTCCAAGTTCAATTCAACTTTTTCTTTTTTCCAATTTTCCAAAATTACTTCCGGAGCGTTGCTCAATCCATAGTCCCTAAAGCAAACCCCTGCGTTTGTTTTTATTAATCCCAAATCGTAATCGTCAAGTTTGTATTTTATTAGGTCAGCATTTTTTGATGCACACGTGCCACAATTTTTGTTACGCTTATCAAAAATCTTTCCGACATAAAAACCTGATTGCAACATAGCATTTCTTATTGCTGCTGAATTTGAGTAAGTGACAATTAATGAATCATCTTTTGTAAGCTTGTTTAATTCTTCGAAAAATTCTATCGACCATAATGTAGGAAGTTTCGCAGGGGTAAAGGCGTCTAGGAAAACTATATCATAAGGGTCGAGTAGAGTTTTTACTGACTGCCTTGCATCGTCAAAATATGTGTTGATTGTAAAGTCCTTCATTTTAAGGCTTCTGGGTCTCATTTTGTTGCGTCGCGATATACAATGATAATATATATTATGTAAAAACGAATTAATCGACTTC
>CAZIVG010000191.1:0-3290 GCA_964542595.1 uncultured Muribaculaceae bacterium
TACATTAACGCAGCAAATTCTTATAGTGATTCTGTTACGAATTTTTATGCACCAGACGCGAAAATTATAAGACAAGGCACAAAAGCCGATGGCACAAAAGCTGTTGTGACGGTTGATACGAAGCAATATTTCAACCAGATGAGACTTGGTGCGAATCTTGCAAAAATTAATAAATACAAAAACACTTATTCTCAAAGAAAAATCACAAAGGTTGGTAATGATTACAAGATAGAGTGCATTAGAAAAGCTTCAACAGGTGCAGATTTGTTCCCTTCTTATTTTCTAATCGGCCCTGATTCAAGCGGAAAGCTTAAAATCAAAGAAGAAATGACGACAACAAAACAGCAGTCAATTTTGAAACACGCAAAATAATCTAATTATACAAATGACATTTTACATATTGAGAGTCTGAAATTTTAATTATTTCAGGCTCTTTTTGTTTGCACAAGTCCATTGCATAAGGACACCTTGTATGGAATTTACAGCCTGAGGGTGGGTTTTTCGGAGATGGAAGATCTCCCTCGATTTTGATTCCTTCATTATCTTTTTTGTGGATTGAAGGGACTGCGGACATCAGTGCTTTTGTGTAAGGATGTTTCGGGTTTTCGAAAAGCTCTTTTGATGTTGCAATTTCAACAATATCTCCTAGGTACATCACCGCAATCCTGTCTGAAAGATATTTTACAACACCAAGGTCGTGAGAAATGAAAAGAACCGTCAGGTTGAGTTTTTCTTTTAGTCCTTTTAAAAGTGTAATGATTTGGGCCTGAATACTCACGTCCAGTGCGGAAACTGGTTCGTCTGCGACAAGGAATTCGGGGCTTAGGATCAACGCACGTGCAATTGCAATCCTTTGGCGCTGCCCCCCTGAGAACTCATGCGGATAACGCTTTAGTGACTCTTCATCCAGGCCTGTGAGTTTTATTACCTCTTTGATTCTTTGTTTAATTTCCTCTTTATTTCTGATTTTGTGAACGACCAGAGGCTCTCGCAAAATTTCGAAAATTGTCATTCTTGGATCGAGACTGGAGAAAGGGTTTTGGAATATTAGTTGTGCTTTTTTTCTGAAATTTTTCAACTGACAAGAGTCAAAATTCAGGATGTTTTCATTGTTGTAAAGCACCATTCCTTCAGGTGAGATAAGCTTCAATATTGCTTTTCCGAGTGTTGATTTTCCGCAGCCTGATTCACCGACAAGCCCCAGAATCTCTCCCTTAAAAATATCAAGGTCAACAGAATTTAGTGCTTTTAGATATTCTTTGGCTTTGTTCGAAAAAGTTGCCCCGTCTTGAACCGGGTAATACATTTCTAGATTTTTTATTTCAACGAGTTTTTCCATTTCAACATTATATACTAATATACGTTTAAATAAATCCAGTAACTTCGGTATACTTTTTTGACATAGTCTCGGGTCTCAGAGTAGGGGATATTTTCTATAAACTCGTCAAAATTGCTGTAATTCAAGTTTTCTTTCCAGCTTCGAACCGCGTTTGGCCCTCCGTTATAAGAGGCTACTGCTAAAAGGTCATTGTTGTGGAGTTTTTGTTTTGCATAATCAAAATAAGCACAACCCAAAGTTATATTTGTGTCAGGGTCAAAAAGCGAGTCGATGCCACTATATGAGAACCCTTTTTTCATTGCAATATAAGAGGCCGTCGCAGGCATCAATTGCATCAATCCCATTGCACCAACGGAGCTGCCTGCTTTCGGGTTGTAATAGCTTTCTTCTCTGATTAAGGCTGCTATCAAAAAAGGATCGAGTTTGTAGTGTTTTGCATTGTCGTTTATAAACTCCTGATAATGAAGTTGGTAGGCGAGTTTATATAGGCTGTCAGAGAATGGTGGTTTTGTTTCGAGTTCTCCGAGAAAATCTCTGGCCAAAAGAGCTGAGGTTGCAAATTTTCCTTCATTGTACAAAAGCCAGCTTTGGACCGCATCATTGTCTTTTTCTGTTTCACCCAAAAGCGTGTAGTCTTTGAGTTTTATAATTGCGTTTATCAGGTATAAATTGTCTTCAGACATTTTGGTGTGTTTTATCGGGAATGGAATGTTTTGGGAATTTTCAGGTAACCTGTGTGAAGCTTTTGTTTTCCAGCTTGAATTGGGATTGAGGCTGAGTTTTTTCGCTGCGCGATATGCATAGTAATCATCGGGATATTTCTCCAAAAGTCTTTGATAAAAGCCTTTTGCCTCGTTTTTTAATCCTTGTTTATCCGAAATTTTTCCCATCCAAAACATAACTTTTGCTGATGCAAGAGTGTTCGGGTAGTTTTTAATGTGAGTTTGTCCGAGATTTTTAGCTTCTTCATAATTTCTGTTTTTATAAGCTTGCCAGAAAAGCTTTGCTAGTGCGTCGGAGGCGTATTTTCCATTAGGGTGTTTTTCATAAATTTCTTTATACAAAATCATTGAATTTTGTGAATTTTCATATTTTGTGAGTCTGTATAAAATGAAATCAGCACCCTTTGAATTATTTGTTTTTGCTATTTCGAGTGCCTTTTGAAGGCCGTCTTTCAGTCCGAAGGCACTAGTCGATGCGTAAGCTTCAATTGATTCGAGAAGTTCATCATCTTCGATATTGTTTGAATATTTTGCGTAATTGTTTTCAAAAATGTCTCCGGCTTTTTTGTATTCGCGGAGTTTTGTGTCTGCTATCACAATCGAAGCCCAGCATTGAGACATGTAGGATTTGTTGAAATTTTCCAGAGCAGATTTGAATTGTCCGTTTTTAAGGAGGACTTTCCCAATCAGGTAATACTCGTTTTGGTTAAGAGGCGCTTGAGTTTTTTGGATTTCATTCACACAATTCATCGCGAATCTTCCGTCTGGAGCATTTTTTATATATTCGATGAAAAAGTTTTTTGCCTTTTCTTTTTCTTTTGGGTTTTCGTTATAAATCAGACCAAGATAATAATTTGCGGCGGTTGTGTATTCGCTGTCTTTGAAGTTTCGTTTTATCTCATTAAAAGTTTTTTCTGCTTTTACAAAATCTTTTTCCCTGAAATGGTTTTGGGCCAAGGCGTAATAAACTTTTTTAATAAAAATAGAATCCGGATATTTTTCAATAAACATTCTGTATTTTTTTGAAGCAGTTTCCGTGTCTTTCAATTCGTCAGCACAAAGAGCTTGTCGCAGTAAGGCGATTTCATAAATTGCAGAGTTTTTTGACACGTTTGCAAAGTTAAAATATGCGTTTTCAAAGTCATTTTGTTTTAAGTATCCGAGGCCCTGTTCATAAGTTTTGAGGTCCTTATCAGAGACTTGGGTCATTTTCACTACGTTTGTTAAAA
>CAZIVG010000192.1:0-3287 GCA_964542595.1 uncultured Muribaculaceae bacterium
TATCTTTGGGTAAAAGTATGCTGAATATTACCCTTGTTAAATTACAGCCAATCCTGAAAACCCTCATAAAATAAAGATGTACATGGAATAATACATAAATTATAATATTAATATATTGAAGAACATTGATATTATTGAATTTGAAAGGTGTTTTCTATGGAATTTGTTCAACCCATTCGGGATTTAAAGCAGATTGAAACAATCAAAAGACTACTAAGACAGCAAAACTTGCGTGATTACTGCTTATTCGTTCTTGGCATTAATTCGGGGCTAAGGATAAGTGATTTGCTCCGGCTACGGATTTGTGATGTTAGCGAGAAAGGCAAGCCAAAAGACAGGATACGGCTTCGGGAGAAGAAAACAAACAAGTTTAAAGACTTTCCAATTTCGGACAACGCAAAATCCTCAATCAAAGAATACCTCAAAACAAGAACCATTATAGAAAACGAGCCTTTGTTCATCTCAAGAAAGAACAAGGGCTTTTTGTTGCGGCAACAGGCTTATCGAATTTTGAATGAAGTTGCAAGGTCAGTCGGCATAAAAGACCAAATCGGCACGCACACGTTGAGAAAGACTTTTGGTTATCACGCTTACAACAATGGTTATGACATTTCACTTATTCAAAAGCTTTTCAACCACTCATCGCCCTCAATAACGTTGCGATATATCGGCATAACACAGGAGCAGATGGATGATGTTTATTTGAGTTTAGATTTATAATAGCAACAGATTCTTGCATTACCTGTCTCAATAGTGTATATTGAAGTTGGCGGCAACGTCTCTTGACAGGTTTATCCCCGTGGTTAGGATTAGGATAAGCCCACGTTATTAAAACACACGGCGTAGCTGTGTCTATACGTTATCAAATATTACTTTAAAACGACCTTTTAAAAGGTCGTTTTTTGCATGCAAATTTTCGCAGAATAGAAAGGAGAAACAACCATGCAAAATTCAAACATCGAAACAGTTAAAGAAAAACTGTTCTCAACAAAACCTTCATCAGAGAAGATGAACGATGAAATCAGGAGCAGCATTCTTAGAATGAAAGAGGCTCAAATGAGGCGGCTTCGACCTTCAGAATTTGAAGGTGAGGCAGAGCCGATTTCTGATGAGGATTACGCAAAGATTTCGGAGTTGTCTGATTTTATTGCAGAACACATCAAGGAAGTTGGGAAAGAGCAGACTATTCTTGATTTTCAAGTTGGGTTGAATCTTTTGAATGATTACAGGAAAGAGTCATTGGTTGATTCAAAGGTGCAAATTAAGGAAGATTCTGATTTTGCAGAAAAATCTTACAGTGCCTTATTAAACGCTTTGCAGCATTATCCGATTGAGATTATCAAGCGATACGTGAGACTTGGCGCATTGAACAATCAGATTTGGAACACAAAAAATCTTGAGAAAATCGACACAGATGTAAAGGTCGAAAACACTGCAAACAAGATGATAGAAAGGAATAATTAAAATGGGAAAGAGAATATTATTGAACAACCGAATTAACAAAGATGATGTGCAATACGAATGGGTAGCGGAAAAAACCGCCTGCGAAGTTTGCCAGAGCATGAATGGGGTCATTTACGACTCTGCAAACGACATACCCGATAGACCCCACCCTAATTGCAAGTGTCATATTGAGATTATTGAAAAAGAGTCTGACGAAACTGTTACCGACCCGTTAGAAGACTATTCTAAGAAAAGAAGAGACAAAGAGCAAACTTTGCTGGAGATAAAAGAAATTTACGGGAAGACCAGTTCACTAATGGAAGAACTAGACGAATATTGTAATCAGGTAAGTGAACAAGAACGAAAAATTCAAGAATTCGAGTCAATTTTTGACATCAACAAATTTGAAGAAAAAGACCGATTAGAATTTCTAAAAGCGAAAGAAGATATTGATTTCAAAAAGTTCAGAGGCGAAAAAGTCAAGGGAGAATTAGTTAAGCTACAATCCGAAGTAAATATACTGGAAGGAGGTGTTGAAGAAACAAATATTCTTTCTTACATAATCGGAGCATTTAAGATAGCGATTCTTGTATTTTTAACGACTCTAGACATCATTGCAAGAACTGTTATTGAGTTAACTACAGCATTAATAAAAGTCATTCCTCATCTTCAAAAAAATATTTTTGTCAGGCTTTATATAAAATATGCAGCAGATAAATATGGTGAACATCATGCAGCAAAATACAACATGCCTGAATCGCTTGATTTATATAAAGTTGGCTCTGAAAGTTACGATTACAACAACGAATATGTAAAAAAGAACGGCACTATGTATGAGAGCATAAACGATTTGCATGATTATAAGCTTGAAAAAGATATAAGAAGCAGAATCGCAATGGAAAAAGATATGGACATAAAAGATTGCAGAGTCTTAAAACTACGCTCAGACAGCTCTATAGCCGAAAAAATCAAAGGCAGCTATGCAATGAAACAATTCATTTTGGACAATATAGCCGAATTGACTCAAAACGGCTCTGTTTCTCAAGTTAAAGATATCACATTCAACAATGATGATTGGGATATGTATTCTGCGTTGCATAGTGCGGCTGCAAAAAATGTTTATATGGACAAAGCAGGAAATATTCATGCATCAATCGAGGATTTTTGGAACTTTAACCCCGACAGATTCAGCGTTAAAGGAATGGCCGGTAAGTTTTTCCAAGATGTTGGCAAACTTTCACCATATTACATAAAAATTGATGTTATCGTACCAAAAGAAGTTTGGCAAAGATACATAATTTTGTAAATTCGTAGCCTGTCTGATTAGTATACAGACGGGCTATTTTTTTTGTATAATCATTTAATGAATAAGACGTTAGAAAAAATTATATTTGTTTTGATAAACTTGGTTTTCAGTTGTTCAATATTTTTATATCCAATTATACATAATTGGACGTATCTGCTTAATCCTTTCCCTGAAAGCTTTGCTGTTTTAGATAATGAAGGTCTTATTTCAGCAATAGTAATATTTTTTCTCTGCATAATCGCAATTTGGTACCTAAAAATAAACATATTTCGTTTTATATACAAAGCTGAAAAGTTCTTCCCTTATCTTCACAAGTTTTTTGACAGATTTTCAGAAGATAGCCGTTTTAGAGACAAAACCTTTGTTGGCATTTTTATGTTTGATTTAGCTGTATTGTATTTATCATCTTCCTTTGAATGCTTTTTCGAAATACGATTCCAACATTTTCCACCAACATTTGGTGATATTATAATATCTGCTTTTGCTTCGTTGATATTAGGTGGTGGTGCTTTGACAAGTTATTTAATGTTTTTTTTAT
>CAZIVG010000193.1:0-3189 GCA_964542595.1 uncultured Muribaculaceae bacterium
CTATAGCCTCTCCTTCGCGGTCAGGGTCGGATGCGAGGTAGATTTTATCTGATTTTTTGGCCATGTCGTTAAGTTTTTTAACAACAGCTTTTTTATCAGGTATGACAATAAACGACGGTTCAAAGTCGTTGTTCACATCAAATCCCAAGACCTTTGGCGGGAAATCTCGTATGTGACCGTAACTCGCTTCAATCTGGAAGGAGTCTCCGAGGATTTTGTTTATAGTCTTTGATTTCGCAGGTGACTCAACGATTACCAGCGATTTTCCTTTTGTGCTTTTTGTTTTTGCGGAAGCCGAAGACTTTGCTGCAGACTTTGTTTTAGTGGTGGTTGCAGACTTTGTCTTTGTGGCTTTTTTTACTGTTTCAGCCGCTTTTGTTTCTTTAGTTTTAGCCATAGTTATATAATTATATACTAAGCACACTACAAGTCCAGATTTTAAAATTTAGAAAGGTAATATCTTTTTTGAGGCTTCATTGAGTGCTTCTTTTTGCTGTTCAATGATGGCTTCTAGCTCTTTTTGGTCTTTTGCACCATTTAATGTTGCAAGTTTTTCTGTGATTTTTTGTTTAAAGTCTGTCGTTTCCTTGTTTTCCTCTTTTTTGGCATTTGCTGCTATATCGTTGATTTTTGAAGAAAATTCTTCGTTAAAACTAAGTGGGAATCTTTTTGAAATTTCCTCAATGTTTTTCATAAGTGCAGGTCGAAACTTCTCGTAATAATCTCTTTTCACCTTTGCTCTATCCAAATAAGGCTCTTCGTCGAGAGTATAGAGCTTTTTGTATGACATTATTTCATAGCTCGCTTTATTTAGCTTTTCAAAATCTGCATTCATTTGTTTCATTTCGCTTGTGTCAAATATTGTTTGCGTTTCATCTGAATTTTTTCGTAAATAGTCCTCAGCTTTATCCATAAGTTGTTTTATATAATTTTCTGATTCATCCAAAAATCTGTATAATTCTGATTGTTTCTCAAAGCCTTGAGCCTCTTTGTAAATTATTGGTTTTAATTTTTCAACTGTTTCTTCATCGAGACTTTTTTGCATTGACTCAAAACTTTTTTGTTTTCGAAAGTATTGATATTCGAGCGGAAAAGTTTCCTCAATTTTGTTTTTTGTCCAAAAATTCAGACGATTTGCTTCTGTAAAATTTGTTTTTTGAAAGTCTGTTTTTATGTCTTTTTGTTTTTTAATTTTTTTTGCAAGCCTCAATGCCAGATTGTTAATTGAAAGACAGCCTGTAAAAACATCCTGTTTGTATTGATCTGTTGGTGAAAGGTAAACCTTTCTTTCCTGCAGCGGTATTTCTTCTTCGCTTGGGGTTAAAAAATTGTCATTCAATTTGCCGATATCCGAATCGCTTTTATCCGAACCGAATTCATCATCGAGAAGAGCAAATCCGAAAAGTTTTATTTTCTCTTTTTCTCTTGATAATTTGTCAGATTTTTGATAATCAATCGCTTGTTCAAGAGGCAAGACATCCCAATGAGTTCTTCCTAAAGTTGAATATTTTTTGTATTTTGAATGACTTAATTCCTCACCGAGCCTTGTTATTACTTTTTTGTTTTCAATTGGAGAAAGCGCATCACGAACATCGCAGTATGATATATTCTTTTTTTCGTTACCAAGCAATTCATCTGAGGTAAGCACGATATAGGCACCTTTTAAAGATTCACCGCTAGAACAGTAATCCATCAAAATATATTGTTTGTCAGATTTTTCTATTTCTTCTTTGCTCAAGCCTATTGAAGCGAGATACTTTTTGTAATCTTTGAAACACTTCATCTCTGTGAATTGTTCATTTTTATCTTGATAAGTACTAATCATGCTGCCATCAGTAAAGAACTGTCCCATGTCGCTCATTGGAATGTTTTTTACGTTTTGTTCTCCGATTTTTAGCGAGAGTTTTTTGCCTATTGATGAAAGTGAGCGGCCGATTGGGATGACGACATAATTGTTTTCACCGTATTGGGCATCAAAAGATTTTTTAATTGCTTCTGCTGCATATTGATGAATTGCGATTTGATCTTTTATCTCTGATGGTATTGCTTCATTTGGATTGTATAGATCGTTTACTTTGTATCTAAGTTCGAGTTTTTCAAATCCTGTCAGGGAGTCATATTCCGCTTTAGTAATTTTATTTATTTTGCTTAGCCCTGATTGATATTCATCTCTAGGACTCAATTCTACTCTGTCGCTCTGTAAAGGAGTATAACCTTTAAACGTAGGCACAGAAGAACTTTTGTTTGTATTAAGGTCTGTTTTTCTCAGGTAGGAATTATTAAAAATTTTTAGATTGGCTATTTTCATATTTGTTTTAAAACCTATGAAAAGAAATTTTGCTAGGTAATGTTTGAATTTAGTTTAAAAGGATGATTTATTTCTTAATTTGCTAAAGTTTGAAGCATGCCTGCCGACGAACATTAAAGTAAGACTGAGGCAGGCAAATACAGATGTTAGAGCAGCAAAGAGAGCAAAACGAAGGAAATGGCCCGAATGACGGGCAATTTGATATTCTTAAGAATCGCGAAAATGTTTACGGCACGTTGGAAAAGGCAAGAGTTTTTCACGAAAAGTACTTGTTGAGGAGCAACAGCAACGACTTTGAAAAAGCTGTCGGTTATTATATTCAAACGATTAAGCAAAATCCGTCAATTCCGGAGACGTATTATCGTTTGGCCACGTTGCTGTTTGAAAACGGACAAATCTCTCTGGATTCTGCGATTGAACAGTGTAAAATGGCTGTTGACATTGCGCCTGAGAATCCTAATGCTCATATCTATACAGGTTATTTTTTAAAGCTTGCAAACGACTTTGAGGAGGCCGAAAAAGAATTTAGAAATGCAATCAACATCAGCCCATTGAATGCTGCGCGTCCACGTCTTATTCTTGCATCAATGCTCTATGAGAAAATAAATCGTGTAAAGCCTTCTTTTATTGATTTTCTGAGAATGGTTTATTACGCTTGCTCAGGCTGTTTGACTGTGCTTTGGGACTTCGGGTCTTTGAAAATGATGTACAAAAATCTGTCTGATGACGCTTTGGTTTTTATGTACAAAACTTACGGCGGCTTCTTTGAAAAAACCAAAAACAGTGCAAGAGCCGTTGCTGCTTATGATGCGGCTGCTGAATCTACCGTACGAAAGCAATTAACGTGGTTCACGTCAAGGAACGGGTCTGACGAAGGTCAG
>CAZIVG010000194.1:0-3184 GCA_964542595.1 uncultured Muribaculaceae bacterium
AATTTATAATGCCTAGACTAGCATATTTTTCGGATTTACACAAACGTTTTTTTCTTTTAAACATACCCGAATAAAAGACTAATACAACCAGCAAGAAACTCTCTGTTCAGGAGAAATTTCGGTCAAAACAGGTTCTTCTTTTTTACATTTTTCAAAACAAAAGCTGCATCTGGGATGGAAAGGACATCCACTAATCTCATCCGACAAAGAAGGCGGTTGTCCTTCTATGGTCTGAACATCTGTTGAGTTTACATCTAAAATAACGTTTAAAAGAGCCTTTGTATAAGGATGTTTAGGTTTTTCAAAAATCTCGCTCACGAGCGCACTTTCAACAACCCTGCCTGCATACATTACGGCAACTTTGTCAGCATTTTGAGCAACAACGCCGAGGTCATGCGTGATTAAAATGACAGAAATCCTTAGTTTTTCTTTGATTTCTTTTAAAATGTCCATAATTTGGGCCTGAACCGTAACGTCAAGCGCTGTTGTGGGTTCATCGGCAATTATAATTTCCGCATTGCAAGCCAAAGCCATTGCAATAATTACTCTTTGTTTCATTCCTCCCGAAAACTCGTGAGGATAAGCTTTCATTTTTTCTTGTGCGTCAGGAATTTTCACTCGCTTCAATGCTTCAACGGCAATATCAAAAGACTCTTTACCTCTAAAACCCTGATGGAGTTCAATAACCTCTAAAAGCTGATTTCCGATTGTATAAAGAGGATTTAGAGATGTCATCGGATCTTGAGGTATGAGAGCAATTTGCTTCCCTCTGACTTTTTGCATTTGTTTTTGGCTGAAATCAAGAAGATTCACACCGTTGTATATGATTTCACCGCTTTTTATTTCTGCAGAAGGTGGCAAAAGTTGCAAAACAGACATGGTGGAAATGGTTTTCCCACAACCCGACTCGCCCACAACAGCAAGCATTTCACCTTTTTCAAGAGACAAGTCAACATTAAATATGGCCTGTCTGAATCCTTCAGAAAGATTAAAGCCGATATTTAAGTTTTTTATTTCAAGAATCTTCATAAAATATATTAAATACTGATCGTTCCTTCAAAAACGTATTCTGCGCTACCGGTCATGAATACATCAAAATCTGTGTTTTGTGAATTGCCCGCCCATTCAATGATAAGGGTACCACCGGGAAGGTTTACCTTCACCCTGTTGTCACAGAGACCGTTTAAAATCGCCGCTACGACAGAAGCACAAGCACCCGTACCGCAAGCGAGAGTAATTCCGCATCCACGCTCCCAAACAGCGACATCGATTTCGTTTTTGGATTTTATTTTTACGAATTCAACATTTGTTTTCTCAGGGAATAATTTGTCATGTTCGATATTGTCACCGTATTTTTCAGCAAGATCATTAATATCTTCATCATCTTTAGCAAAAATAACACAATGAGGATTGCCCATGCTGACTGCATTTACGGTAAATTTCTTAATCCCGTCCCAAAGCGGATAATTAAGGTTTTTTTCGCCTTTGAAAGGTATTTTCTCAGGGTTCAAAATCGGTTTACCCATATTAACTTTTATTTTTAAGTCCTCTAAAACCTCAGGAATTATTTTCCCGGCAAGGGTTTCAACAGAAAATTTTCTTTTACTGGCAATTTTTTTGTCAAAACAAAAACGTGCAAAACATCTCATGCCGTTGCCGCACATCTGAGCAGTCGAGCCGTCAGCCTGATAAAACAGCCAGCCCAAGTCCGCAAAAGTCGAAGGATTTTCAACAGGTATGAAGATTCCGTCGGCGCCTATTCCAAAATGTCTGTCACAAAGTTTCACGGCAATTTCAGGAAATTTGTCTTCAATTTTTTTGAATTCGCCATATTCCATCAAAATGAAATCGTTTCCTGCGCCTTGCATTTTCGTGAATTTTATCTGTGTCATTTTCTGTTCCCTTATTTTCTTTACGGGTTGATTATAACACACTATTCATCTTTTTTAGACAGTTTACAGCCACATTTCAAAAACTCACAATGAATAGCCGCAGCCGGAATTAAAAAGAACATCACCGAAATAATTTTCATCGCATTGAAAGCAAAAACTATCGAAAGTCTCGCGCTTTCTTCGTTTATTCCATAAACAGAATGGAATATTTTCACCGCAAAACTTGAATTCATAACAAAAAGTAAGTGGCCTATAATCATCAAAATCAGTGCAATTAAAAAACATTTAAAAAGTATATTTCTAATTTTCAAAGCCAATTCCATAAAAAACTCCTTTTCTTTTAATATAAAAAAGGGAGAAAACTTTTTCACTCCCTTTTTTGCTTATCTTTCATTGTATGAATGTTTAGTTTTTCGTCGCAGCTTTGAGTCTGGCCATTGCTTTCGCCAGTGCAATCTGCGCCCTTGCGTTATCCATTTCAACTTCTTTTGAGCCGATTCTCGCTTCTGCTCTTTCCAACGCTGACTTCGCTCTCGCTACATCAATGTCATTACCCTTTTCAGCAAGATCAGTCAAAATCAAGGCATTATTGTTTTTGAACTGAAAAATCCCGCCCATCGTAGAAATATATTCAAATTGGCCGTCTTTTTCAACCTTTGTAACTCCGATAGCCAAAGCACCCATGAAAGGTTGGTGATCAGGAAGTATCCCAAATTCACCCTCGACACTTTTCGAATAAATAGCATCGACTTCCTCATTAAAAACTTCTTTTTCGTGAGTTATTATTTTTAAGTTGATTTTTTTTGACATAAATTTTTACCTTTACGATTCGCGTCAGGCTTAAGCATTCTTCATTTCTTCAGCTTTTGCAAGTGCTTCTTCTATTGTTCCAACCATATAAAAAGCTTGTTCAGGAATGCTGTCATGGTTTCCATCAAGAATCTCTTTAAAACCTTTGATTGAATCTTCCAGTTTTACATATTTTCCTGCAATACCTGAGAATTGCTCTGCAACAAAGAACGGTTGAGAAAGGAATCTTTGGATTTTTCTTGCTCTGTTAACGGTCTCTTTGTCTTCTTCAGACAATTCGTCCATACCAAGGATTGCAATGATATCTTGCAAATCTTTGTATTTTTGAAGAACTTCAAGAACTCTTCTTGCGACGTTGTAGTGCTCATCACCGATGATTACGGGGTCAAGAACTCTCGAACTTGACGCCAACGGGTCAACCGCAGGATAAATACCCAAAGACGCAATCTGTCTTGAAAGCACTGTTGATGCATCCAAGTGAG
>CAZIVG010000195.1:0-3173 GCA_964542595.1 uncultured Muribaculaceae bacterium
AAAAAGAAATCGTAAAATTTGTTTTCCAAAAGAAATTGCTTTTTAACTCTTAGTTTTAAAAGCCAATCGAGGAGGTAGAATGGCACAGGAAGAAGAAAGAAGAATGCGAAAAAGGAAAAAACTATCAATATGGGAAGCAATCCACCATTACTACAAACTGACTTATTCCAAGGCGTAATCAATAAAAAAAGCCCAAAATGTACCCAGCCGGAGATAGCGGTTGTTTGCGCTCCATAAGATTTTTTAAGTGAGTAAAAATCAATTTTCATAAAAATTATTATATAAGATTAGAAAGGAAATGCAAAATGCATAACACAAAATTAAACGAAGATTTAAAACAAATGTCAATTTATGTATATAAAGACGGCAACGGGAAAAGCGTCGTTTTGCCTTTCTGCCTCAGCTCGCCACCGCTGGGTTACAATGAATGGTGCGCATGTTTATTTAGAAGATTGAGGCACTTAAGTACTCTTATGGCGAACCCTGTAAGAGATTGTCTGAGTTGAAACGGTCTAATAAAATACGACAATGAATGTGCGCGTTTTTATTATAGTTTTTTTTATGGTTTTGGCTGCAGCCTTTTTCAGTGCGGGTTTTGCTGAAATAAAAGATTTTATTCTCCTCGACAAAGCGAAATGCACTGATGAAGCCTCAGAGATTTTGTGGAGGTATATTCTCAAGTCCACAAAACTCACGGAAAAAACTGCAGAGTTTCACAATATTTACAAAAAAGATTGTGCTGCTGTGTTTTACGATCTTGATGATGATGGGGTTGATGAAATTATCGGGACACATCACTCTTCTGCCTCAAGGCATCCAGGCTCAGGGATTCTTTATATTTTAAAAAAAGAAAAGACCGGTTATGATGAAATCGGTTACCGTATATTATTCAGCGAAAGTTCTCCGATTTATGTTTTGGAGGACAAAACTAAAGGGTTTCATAATTTAAAATGTCAGCAAAAAGGTTCTGCCTTGGATTCGGTTTTTATTTACAGCAAAAACATAGACAAATATGTTTTAAAAGAAAAACAAAAAGCCTTGGAAAAAGAATTTAAAGAAAGGTTTTTTTAACTTTTTAAAATGCATTGTTGCTTTTTTAGAACGTCCCGAACAAAAAGCGGATTGAAAAAACAAGCGAGGCGATGCTCAAGACGAAAAATATATAGAAAATTACTGTGTAAAAAATGTTTTCTTTAAAGAATTTGTGCTTGAGTCGGTGTTTGAAAACCTGTTCCAAAATGAATACGAAAATGCTCACAATTACAGACAGCACAGGAAGAAGAATCACAATAAGCAAAGATAAGAATACTATAGTTGCTTCAGTATTATTACCGGAGTTAGTGAGTGCCAAATGCCGACCGGTTTTTTCGGCAAGAAGATAAAACATTGAGCAAACAAACCCGTTTATGGCAAACAGGTTTCCTGCGATAGTCAATTTTAGCGGGTTTTCTTTTAAATTAATATTCATTCAATCAATATAACATATTGTCAACGAAAGGAGAATATAATGGTTGACACAATTACAAAAGAAGCGAAATTTCTCTCGGGATATGTTTATCACAACGAAAAATATACAAAAAATTATGGATTCCAATTGCTTGAAAAATCGGAAGATTTAGGGAATGGATTTTACGCAGAATCATATTACAAAAACGGCAGGATTTATGTAGTTTACAGGGGGAAGGATACAGACATGCGAACAAAACAATACGCTAAGGAATCAGTCAAAGATTTGTTGAATGATGCCCAACTCTTTTTAAAAACCTCACCAAGCCAATATATAAACGCAAAGAGATTTTATGATTATACTGCGAGGGTTTATCGAAACTACCCGATTTATGCGACAGGTCACTCTCTCGGCGGGAGCCTTGCGCAGATGGCTGCGTCATCTGTCAAAGAAGTCAAAGCAATCACTTTTAATGCTTATGGTACAGGGAGTATCAAAAAAAATACCCCGAAATATCCCGAAAATGTAGTGAATTACGGAAATGAGAAAGATCCGATATTTAAGGCGAATATTCGGAATCAAGTTGGCAAAACCTTTGTCACAGAAGGTGAATCAAGAACCGGTTCTTGGACAACAAAATATCATCCTGTTGAATACGTTGGCGATCTTGACAGTGCGAAGGAATACAAAAGTTTGAAACAAAAGGCAACTGTTGCAAAAAACGATATGAAAAGCATTCTAATTTCACAAAAGCAAGCCAACATTGATATTGTTCATAAAAAGCTGCAAGAACACGAAGAAAAGTTGAAAAAGAAAAAACAGGCCGCCCAAAGGGCTTCGGGCAAAGGCCGCTGGGTTACAATGAATGGCGCTCACGTTTTTATTGAAGATTAATTTTAGACAAAACATTTATATTTTTTACTAACTTACACATTGGATTGATGTTACTTAGCTTTGGCTAAGCAGGCATTTTATCCGCAATCAAAAGAAAGGGGTTCCTATGTCAGGTACACAGGACAGCAATTTCGATGCGAAAAATTCGCCGCTCGAAATCATTCAGCCGGGTGCTGAAAAAAATGAGGCTCAAAACGAGCAAAAGCTTACTCCATCACAAAAAATGGATATGCTTTTGAGAGGGACGAGCCAAAATTCGATGAAAAAGGAAATCGAAAAACTCCGCAAAGAATCTGCGAAATATCGCAATGTTTCGAAATCCGAGGCAGAGCAAAGGGCGATTCTTGAGGAAAAATCAAAAACGATTCAACAAGAACTGGATGTTCTTCGCGAAAACCACAGGAATCTCACAATCATGAGAAAACTTGATCAGGCAGGTTGCATAAAAAGCGAACTCGTTGCGAAAGATATTCCATCCGATTGTGAGGATTTAGACATTTTTATTGAAAGCTACAAATCTGAAAACGATTTTCTTTTCAAAGAGAGAAAACAAAGTCTCGGCGGTGCTTTCAAGCCGTCTGTGACAAAAAATCTTACGCCGTCACAACAAATGGATGCTTATATCCGTGCGGCGTTGGGTCGTTAATTGTCAAGCAAGAACAGTGTTTGATTTCGTTCGTTTGTTGTCTGCTTTCACTGGTTTAGGGTTGGTTAGTTATTCAACTTAATGTGCCTTTGTTTCATCATCAACCTGGTTTATGAATTGTTTTAGTTGTGCAGTTGCCAAACAAATATGTTTATGATGTTGCTAATTGTGTAGAAACGTTAACAT
>CAZIVG010000196.1:0-3172 GCA_964542595.1 uncultured Muribaculaceae bacterium
GAAGTCCATATCCCGAAAGGCCTTAGGGTTGCTGTTTTGAAGCAGGACCATTTTGCTTATGACGAATTTAGAGTAATCGACACAGTCATAATGGGTCACAAAAGACTTTATGACGTTATGATTGAAAAAGATGCACTTTATGCGAAACCTGATTTTAATGATGCTGATGGAATGAGAGTTTCTGAGTTGGAAACCGAATTTGCGGAACTTGACGGCTGGCAGGCTGAATCTATGGCGGCGACGATGTTGAGCAACCTCGGAATTGATGACGAAAATCATTATGTTTTGATGAGCGAACTTTCAGGCAGCGAAAAGGTTCGAGTTCTTTTAGCGCAGGCACTTTTCGGCAATCCTGATATCTTGCTCTTAGACGAGCCTACGAACCACCTTGATATTTCGACGATAAAATGGCTTGAAGAATTTTTAATCAACTTTGAAAACCTTGTTATCGTTGTTTCGCACGACAGAAACTTCCTCGACAACGTTTGTACTCACATTGCGGATATTGATTACTGCAACATACAACTTTATACAGGAAACTATTCTTTCTGGTCTCAGGCGAGCCAGTTGATTCAAAAACAAAAAGAAGAATTGAACAGAAAAACTGAAGAAAAAATTGAAGAATTGAAAACGTTTATCGCCCGATTCAGTGCGAACGCATCAAAAGCTGCTCAAGCAACTTCAAGAAAAAATATGCTCGACAAACTTACACTTGAAGACATAAAACCTTCTTCAAGAAAATTCCCGAGAATAAGATTCAACTATCAGAAAATGCCGGGTAAAGATGTTTTGCACGTGGACAAATTGAACAAATCAATCGACGGCGTTCAATTAATCAAAAACTTCACAATGGATGTTCACAAAGGGGACAAAATCGCATTTTTGAGCAAAGATCCGTTGATTCTTACAACACTTTTCCAAATCCTTGCAGGGGAACTTGAGCCTGACAGCGGAAAAATAGAATGGGGCGTTACGGCTACGCGTTCGTACTTCCCGAAAGATAACAGCGATTATTTCGACACAAATATAAGTTTGATTGATTGGCTGAGACAGTATTCTGAAGAACAGCACATCAGCTTTATCAGAGGATATTTGGGAAGAATGCTTTTCACAGGTGAAGAGTCTGAAAAAAGCGCAAATGTTCTTTCAGGCGGAGAGAAAGTTCGTTGTATGTTAGCGAAAATGATGATTGCAGAAGCTAATGTAACGATTTTTGATGAACCGACAAACCACCTTGACTTAGAAGCGATTACGGCTTTGAACAACTCTTTGATTGACTTCAACGGCACTGTGCTTTTCACATCACAAGACCACCAGTTTATTCAAACGGTTGCTGACAGAATCATCGAAATCTCTCCGAACGGATACATCGAGTCTCATTACAAATATGAAGATTACATGATGAATCCTGAAATGAAGAAGAAAAGAGATTTGTTATATAATTAAATAATGAAAGAATTCGAGTACCTGAAAATCATACAAAAAACCTTGTCTGATTCATCGATGATTGGTGATGACTGTGCTTTTTTGGAGGAATTCGGGCTTTGTGTTACCCAAGATACCCTTTGCGAAGGGGTGCATTTCTTGCTTTCGACCACTGACGCATATTCTCTCGGGCAAAAAGCAGTGAATGTGAACTTTTCAGACCTTGCTGCTGCGGGCGCAAAACCTTTGTATTTAACGATTTCTCTGTCTTTACCAAAGTCATTGGATGAATCTTTTGTGAAAGCTTTTTATGAAGGGGTTAATGATGCCTGTTTGAAGTATGGCGCGGTTGTTGCCGGTGGCGATTTGACAGGTTCTGAAAGTGTTTTTGTTTCGATTTGTGCAATCGGCAAAAAAATTAACGACGTAAAAGTTTCGCGTTCTTTTGCGAAAGAGGGTGATGTCGTTGTCGTAACAGGTTTTCACGGTGACAGCGCAGGTGGGTTAAGGCTTTTGCAAAACGGAATAAGAGAGCCTCAAGAACTTATCAAAAAGCACCTTTTACCTGCGGCACAGTGCGAAAAAAGCACAATTCTTATGGAAGAGTTAAACAAGAACGGAGTCGACAGAGTCGCAATGATGGACAGTTCAGACGGGCTTGGGGACGCTTTATTCAAGCTTTCTCAGGGGTGCGGGTTTGCTTTTGATCTGGAGTTTGATTTGGTGCCGGTGAATCCGTTTTTGAAACTTGCTTTTCCTCAAGAGTGGAAGGATTTGGTTTTGTGGGGTGGAGAAGATTTTGAACTTGTTTTTTGCACCAGCGAAAATGTTTTTGAAGGGTTGGACAAATCAAACTTTTTCAAAATAGGAAAAGTCAGCGGGAGGCCTTGTTCTCAAGAAGATGAGATTTTTAAAGATTTTTCTAAAAAGAGTTTTGACCATTTTAAAAATTTATGCGGAGACGATTTATGACTAACTTTTCATTGATAATCACAGCAGGCGGGACTTCCAGCCGTTACGGGAAGACAAACAAGCTTCTTGAGAAAATCAAAGGGAAGGAAGTTATTTTGCACTCGATTGAGGCTTTTTTGCCGCTCAAGCCTTATGAAATCATAATTTCTGCTTCAGAAAGTCTCGAGCCTGTGATTCTTGAACTGACGAAAAATATCCCGAACCTCAAAGTTGTTCGAGGCGGTGCAACGAGGCAGGCCTCGGTTTTTAATGCATTAAAATCTTTGACAAAGCCGACAAGCGGAGAAAAGTCAGTTGTCGCGATTCACGACGCGGCAAGACCGCTTATCAAACAGGAGCATATTGCCGCTTGCATTGAAAAAGCATCGCAAAAAGGGGCTGCGATTATTGCTGTGAAGGCAATAGACACTATTAAAAAAGTCGGCAAAGACAATAAAATCCTTGAAACGCCTGACAGAAATGAATTGTGGTGCGTTCAAACTCCGCAGATTTTTGATTACGATTTGATTCTTGATGTTCATAAAAAACTCGAGGGTCAATGTTTTTCTGATGATTCAGGCATGGTTGAGTCGTTGTCCCACGAGGTTTTTGTTGTTGAAGGGGATTACACAAACCTCAAAATTACGACAAAACAAGATTTGTTTTTTGCTGAGATGATTGTTGACTACATTTAAAAAAGTTTGATATAATTTTTTGAGGCTCATTTTGAAAAGGCCTTTGAAACAATAGAAGCAGGTGAATATGGAAAATAAAGCTGAATATAAAGGCAATGCAT
>CAZIVG010000197.1:0-3159 GCA_964542595.1 uncultured Muribaculaceae bacterium
TTCGGCTCGTCAGCAAAAGCGAGTTTTATATAACTTGCCCACAAAAGACAGCCGAGATAAAAAGCAGCAGTGTGTTCCAAAAGCTTCAATAAGTGTGGATAGACCGATTGAAATTTAAACTTTCTCTGGTGTGGAGTTTTCAATGAAAACAACAAACTGTAAACCGCATCGATATTAGGCACAAATGCCAACGTATGCTTTGAATAACCGGGGTCAAACAAAACGCCTTTAGAAAAATCCATAAAATCACTCCACCCGTAAATTTATTAACAAGATAATTATATCTTCATTATGATTAAAAATAAAGTTTGAACTTGAGACGTTTTTTATTTATATTAGAAATAAACACGAAAAATAATGAGGTAAAAATGGCACTAAACGTATATTTGGGGATTGATGTAGGCTCTGTAACAACGAAACTCGCTCTCGTTGACGAAAGTGGAAAATTTGTTGACAGCTATATGCTCAGAACATCAGGAAAACCTGTTCTGGCAGTTCAACAAGGTATGAGAGAGCTGCTTAAAAAAGCTATTTGTGAATATAACATCCAAGGCGTTGGTACGACAGGAAGCGGCAGAAACCTCGCAGGCGCTCTTGTTGGTGCGGACGTTGTAAAAAACGAAATCACTGCTCACGCTGTCGCAGCAAGCACAAACGTTCCCGGAGTTCAGACAATTCTCGAAATAGGCGGACAAGACAGTAAAATAATTATCCTCAGAGACGGTATTGTCACAGACTTTGCGATGAATACAGTTTGCGCAGCAGGTACAGGAAGTTTTCTCGACCAACAAGCAAACAGGCTGAATGTTCCAATCGAAGAATTCGGTGAAACAGCACTAAAATCAACTAACCCCGCAAGAATCGCAGGCAGATGCGGTGTATTTGCAGAAAGTGACTTAATCCACAAACAACAACTGGGCTATCCTGTTGAAGACCTGCTTTATGGATTGTGTCAGGCACTTGTGAGAAACTATTTAAGCAACCTTGCTTTGGGTAAAGAACTTTTAGCGACAGTAACATTCCAAGGCGGTGTTGCAACGAATTCAGGCATGGTCAAAGCGTTTGAAGAAGCTTTGAATACAAAAGTTGTTGTCCCTGAAAACCACCAAACAATGGGTGCAATCGGTGCAGCGCTTCTTGCTATGGAAAATCACCAATACACAGAAAACCCGACTAACTTCAAAGGCTGGGAAGTCGGTAATATGCAGTTTAACTCTGTCACAAACCAATGTATGGATTGTTCTAACAACTGTGAGGTTATCACAATCGTAGAAGGCGAACTGAAAAACGGAAATTCAAACAGCATAAAAGACATTCAAGGCAACATCATCGCCAGATGGGGCGGAACTTGCGGAAAATGGGATATTTCATAAGCTTAAAACTGAAGAAGAATCCAAATCCGATTCCTCAACTACAAAGCGAGGCGTGTAATCTTTTAAAACCAACATTTTGTTGATTTCTGAACTTAATCCGGCAAAGGAAAGAGCAACTTGAGAAGGCTTTTTCGAGTTTCTTTCTTCGATGAAACCAATTACCGTATCGAGAATCTCCAAAAGCATTGCTCTGTTAATGTGCGCAAATTCGTAGTCCTCAAACACTTCCATCAAAAACGGATAGGCATCAACTGCGTTGTAAGCATTAATTTTCTTTATTTTAACGCGAATATCATCGTCCTTAAGGCGCGCAAACATGACTTTCAAATAATAAACAGAATATCTGAAAATATTTTTTATGATGAGTGATTTATCCTGAAATTTTGACGCTTTTTGGTAAAATTCAACAAAGTTAACAAACAGTTTATCTTTTTTAGGAATCACCCCGTTATTTTGAATTGTTAAGTAGTCCATAAAAAACAGCTCAAGAAGATTTTTGTTCACCTCTTGCGATGCATCAATATAAGAATGCTCCATCTCAAGCCAAAACAAAGAATAAAGCTCAACCATGCCTGAATTTTTCAACTCTTCGGAGACGAACTTTCTTATTTTTGAAATATTACTCAACTTTTCCATGTCTTATTTTCATATCTTTCCAATTAAATTGTAATTTAAGCAAAAAGAAAAGACAAAACTATTAAGAATTCTAAATATCCATTTAATATTTTAAACTTCAAAAAGGCGATAAAGACGGTTCTGGATGTCATCTTCATCCAAATCGTTTGTCAAAACATTCAAATCCAAAGCTTTTTGGAAATAACTCGCTGCCTTAGTTTTCTCACCCAATATGGAATAGGCTCTGCCCAAATTGAAATAAGCAAGAGTATAGCTTTTGTTACCCTCGATAGCTTTGTGGAACATTTCAACGGATTCTTGGATATTTCCGATATCATCGAGGTAAATTACCCCTAGATTATTGTATGCAATTGCATAATCGGGGTTCAGATTAATAGCCTTATGATATGCAACCATTGCTTCTTCCGTAAAATCTTTCTCCCAAAGAGCCATTCCGCATTTGCAGTATGATTTTGCATTTTCGGGGTTAATTTTTATCGCATCACAATATGCCTTGATTGCATTATCGTAGTCTTCTGTTGAAAAATAAGTATCACCGATTGCAATGTAACATTCATCGTTTTCAGGGTTCAAAACAGAAGCAGTTTGATAAAGCACGATTGCCGCCTCCGGGTTTTCTTTGATTTCAGAATAAACAGAACCCAATGCCTGACAAACAATAGATGTCCAGTATGGGTCAGGATTAATATTGATGGCACGCTGATAATGCTCTATTGCCTCATCAAATTGTTCAAGTTGAACAAGCGCAAAAGCCATGCTGTTGTGGTAAAAAGGATTGTCTTCATCCTTTTCAAGAGCCATAGAAAAAGCATTCACCGCAGGAAGACTGTCATTTTTCTGCAAATACAAATGCCCCAATTCATAAAAAACTTTGTCATTATCCGGTTCAATTTCTAAAATCTTTGTATAAGCATCAATCGCGTCGTCATGATTCTCAGGAAAATAAGTTTGAATCAAAGTTGCAATTTTAATCAGCGCATCACGATCATAAGGATTTGCGTCGAGAACTTTTTTGTAGGCATCGATAGCAATCTCAGGCGCTTTTTCTTTTACACAAATATCCCCGATTTTGTTGTAGAAAAGTTCTTCTCTGCCAGTAGATTCAGCAGCCGCATCATAAGCAGCAACGGCTCTTGCACTGTTTTTGGTT
>CAZIVG010000198.1:0-3146 GCA_964542595.1 uncultured Muribaculaceae bacterium
TTGTTGTCTTCGGTGAGTTTCGCGAGTGCAATAAGTTTTATTTTGTAGCCGAGTTCTTTTGCACATTTCATGTCGTTCGCGCTGATTTTTGTAATGCCTTCACGATAAATTTTATTGATATCAACTCTTTGGTTTAGTGCGATTGTCGCGAGAGTTGCTATTTTGTAAGCCGAATCGAAGCCCTCAACATCTCCGGTAGGGTCTGTTTCTGCATAACCTAGTGCTTGTGCTTCTTTTAGGACTTCTTCGTAGGAAACGCCGTCTTCTTCCATTTTTGTGAGGATGTAATTCGTTGTTCCGTTTAAAATAGCTTCAATTTTGTGGATTTTGTTGCCCGCAAGTGATGTCTTTATTGGCATAATAATCGGAATTCCGCCTGCTATTGCTGCTTCATAAAGGATTGAAACGTTCTTTTCATTTGCCAAATTAAACAATTCCTGACCATGCTTCGCGAGGAGTTCTTTGTTTGCTGTGACGATGTGTTTGCCGTTGTTTATAGCTGTTTTTAGTAGTTCTAATGCAGGATTTGTTCCGCCGATGACTTCCACAACTATGTCGATTTCAGCGTCATTTACGATGGTAAAAGGATCGTCAGTCAGGATAGATTTATCCGGATTTTCGACATTTCTTTTTTTGTTTAGGTTTTTAACTGCAATTTTTGTGATTTCAATATCTTCGAAATCCTTAAGAACCTTTACTACACCTGAGCCCACAGTTCCTAAGCCGATAAGTCCTAATTTGTATTTTTTCATTTTAATCCTCGCAAATTTAATGTTTATATTAAACCATGAAAAAAGAATGGTGAAAATTGGTATTGATAATATTTATTATGTAAACCATCAAGAAGAAGGCTTTGTTTCTGAAAATCCTATACGTAGCTTCTTACACAAACCTTTTTGAACGACGATTAGCCGAATTTGTCTGAGGCCTGAGGCTTAAATCAGGCTTAGATTCGGCTTAAAAATTCTTTTTTCTAGCTCGATTCACTAACGTGTCATAGGCGTCGAAAAAAGAATTATTTAAGCAAAAGGCCGAGTTATGAGGCTCGGGTAAAATTAGTTTGTGTTGAAGTGAAGTATCGAGATTGGAAGAAATAAAGCCTTTTGACAGGATTGCTTCGACATTTGCCTTGTAATGACTTTTACATAATAAATATTATCAATACTTCATGCTATAATATTTTTGAAATGAATGGAACAACTTATCAAGACGTCGTTACACAAATAAAAGATCGGTTAGACATTGTCGATGTCATATCGAAGCACATCATCCTGAAAAAATCAGGCGGGAATTATTGGGGATGCTGTCCCTTTCACAATGAGAAAACGCCGTCGTTTAGCGTTAGCCCTGCAAAACAGATTTATAAATGCTTTGGCTGCGGCGAAGGTGGAGACGTCCTTAGTTTTTTAATGAAAATAAACAATCAATCCTTCCACGAGGTTGTGCAAGAAAATGCTGAGGCTTTGGGCATTGAATTGCCGAAGTCTTTCGACAAAGAAAAAGACAATAAAAGCGTTAAAGAAGAAATGTACGCTTGTCTTAAAGATGCAGCAGAATTCTACAAAAAGACTCTTCTTGCTGATAAAAAAGCGTTTGCTTATAATTACATATCAAAGCGAAACATTACAGATGAAAATATCGAGACTTATTTGTTAGGCTTTTCTCCGAATTCTTATGATGACTTGCAAAAGGCTTTGAAAGGGAAATATAGCGAAGATATCCTTGAAAAATCGGGATTGATTTTGAAACGAGACAACGGAAGCGGTTATCTTGACCGTTTCAGAAACCGAATCATGATTCCGATTTTTGATGATAAAGGCAATATCGTTGCTTTTGGAGCGAGAGCGGTTGAAGACGGTCAAAACCCGAAATATCTAAACTCTTCGGAATCACTTGTTTACAACAAAAGCCATATTCTCTACGGTCTTTATCAGGCGAAAGAAGCTATTAAGGCAGAAGATTCAATTGTTATCATGGAAGGCTATTTCGATGTAATTTCTGCACAGGTCAACGGGATTAAAAATGCAGTAGGAGCCTGTGGAACAGCGTTGACCGACAGCCATGTAAAGCTGATTTCTCGCTACACTCAGTCAAGAAGAATTTATCTTGCCTTTGATACTGACAAAGCGGGTCAAATGGCTACACAAAGAGGGGCTGAGGTAATAAAAGAGGCTTTCTCCGGACTGGGGGCGATTAAGCAGTTTGATGAATCTTATTCCTCCATGTCAGATTCTTCAAACGATAGATATTCTTGCGAATTGAGGGTTGTAGTTCCCCCTGAGGGCAAAGATCCTGACGAATTTATCAGAGAAAATGGTTCTGAGGCCTACAAAAAGGTTCTCGCTGATGCTCCGTTGCTCATTGATTTTCAGGTGAACAGTGTTTTGAAAAACAAGAAGCCGGGCATGTCTCCGATTGAGAAAAACGCACTTGTAAAACAGGTTATGCCTTATCTTCAGGAAATTCATAATAATATTATAAGAGATGAATACGTAAAACTTGTCTCTTCTCAACTTGATGTTGAGGAAGTTTCTCTTCGAAAAGAAATCAGTAAATCTGCTTCGTCAAGTGTGTTTTCCGCGTCAAATCAATCCAAAAGTCGCTCTCAGGCACAATTGGCTCCAATTGTAAAGAAATCTTTAAATAAGAGTGAAAAAGCGCAAAAAAATCTTTTGTCGATGTATTTAATAAATGAAAGTACCTATAGTATCCAAACATTAAACAGTATTTTAAAAGATGTAGAATATACAAATAATACGTTAATAATTGTAAAAAATACAATTGACAAATTGTCCGAACGGGTAAATAATGTTAAAGACTTAATCGAGACCCTGTACACAGAATTTGCCGAGGACTATGACGTCAAAGATATAATTACAGATTTGATATATTTGTCCGACAGTTTTAAGAACTTGTCGGAGAAAGATTTTAGAATAGCTATTAATGAGAATATCGAAACTATTAATGCTTTTAAAGAAAAAGAAGTTCAAAGTCACTTGCGCAGCCAATACAAGCAACTGAATGACGATGAAATTCAAGCAATTCAAATTCAAATGCAACTAAGAGAAAATATAAAAAACAAGCTAAGAACTGGAGACAATTAATGAGCAGAAAAAGAATGTCAGACAAATCACTCGTTAGCATCA
>CAZIVG010000199.1:0-3116 GCA_964542595.1 uncultured Muribaculaceae bacterium
TTCGCTAAAATCTCTCTGTCACTATCGAGAAGTGCTGACTCGACTTCGGAAACAAAAACGTCAACAAGTTTGTCGAGTTTTATAAGGAAAAACGCTTCTACAACATCTCCGTCAAAATGTTTCCAGGAGCCGGATTTGATTATTTCTAAAGCATTTTTTACAGGCATTTTTTCGCGGTAATGTCTTTTTGATGTTATTGCATCAAAAACATCACTCACAGCAAGGATCCTTCCTCCGATGTGGATTTCATTGCCTTTAAGTTTTCTGAAATAGCCTGTTCCGTCATATTTTTCGTGGTGACTGGAGGCGATTTCTGCCACTTCTTGAAATTCTTCAGAAAGGTAAACTTTGTTCAAGATATCGTATGTGATTTTTACGTGATCTTGGATGTGTTTGTATTCTTCGTCAGTCAGCTTTCCGTCTTTTTGTAACACTGCATCTCTTATCCCGATTTTGCCGATGTCGTGGAGAATCGCTGCGTGGAGTGTGCTTGCTTTTGTTTTTTCATCGGATTTAAGCACGTCACATAGGAGTTCTGAGTACATTTTTACTCGGCTGGAGTGACCGGCAGTGATTTTGTCTCTCGCATCAATTGATGCAGCAAGCGTGTCGATAAAGCTTTTGAAGAGTTCTTTTTGGCGGTTAATCATTGTTTGTTGTGATTCAAAAAGCCTTGCGTTTTCGATTGCGATGCCTGCGCTGGACCCGATTGCTATGAGGACTTCTTCGTCTTCTTTTGTGAAGAAACCTTCTCCTTTATTCAATACCTGAAAAACGCCGAGAATCTCGTGTTTCATATTCCAAATCGGCATACAGAGTATAGTGTTGGTTTTGTAACCTGTTTCGTTGTCGATTTCTTGGTTGAAACGTTTGTCGCTGTATGCGTCTTTGATATTGATGACTTCGCCTGTTTGAGCGACGTATCCGGCAAGCCCGCTGTCTGCAGGGAATCGAAGTTCTTGTCTTCCCATTCCGAGGGCTATTTTTGAAAATAACTCGTTTTTCTCTTTGTCTAAAAGAAAGACCGTGCAGCGGTCTGCATTCAATACTTTTTTGATTTCTTGAGCAACCGTTTTCAGCAGCAATTCCAGGCTTGTTTCTGCCGCGAGCGTTCTGGCGACATTCAAAAGAGCCGTAATCGGTTTGTCAATGTCACCGATTGCGCAGTCCATGTCGTTTGGCTCCAGGCCCATTGAGTCTATCCTGTTAATTAAATCCATAACTTTAATGTTGATGATGCTGTGCTCTGCATTTATGTTTCGTGCTTGCTTCAAAACGCAAAGAGCTTGGGTATAGTTTTTTTCACAGAAATAGATGTAGCCCCAGCAGAAGCAATTTGTTTTGATTGCATTTTTGCTTTGAGAGTTTTCTGCGAGAAATTTTGCGTCATCGAGCATGTTCAATGCTATTTTGTAATTGTTTTTGTCTGTTTTGTATTTTAAAACGGCCATCAAAGAGAGGTTTTGTGCGATAAATTCATAAGATTTATTAAGCAAAAACGTATTGTGAATCATTTCGGCTTTGGCACACAAACTTCCTACTGAAGCTGTTTCAAGAGTTTTGAACAATGAAAACATTGTGTTTTCAGCATTTTTTATATCTTCAACACAAACTGATTTGATAAATTCTTCCATAATAACCTTCGAGCCCTTAACATATTCTTTATTTAATTATACAATAGTTTTTAGAATTTAGAAATAAGAATCTGAAAAACAAAGTAGGGAGTTTTATGAATAAAGTAAGTATTGTTGTACCTGTTTTCAACGAAATAAACACTATCGATGATATTCTGGAGAAGATTGAAAATGCATCTTTTTATGGATTGGAGAAAGAAATCATTCTCGTTGATGATATGTCAACAGACGGAACGAGAGAACATTTGGGCGGCCTGGAGTCTAAGTATAAGGTTTTTTATCACGAAGAAAACTTGGGCAAAGGCGCGGCTATAAGAACAGCAATGTCCCAAATCACGGGTGATATAATGGTTATTCAAGACGCGGATCTGGAGTATGATCCTGCAGACTATGAAGATTTGGTGAAGCTTATTGTCGAAGACAGAGCCGATGTTGTTTACGGTTCAAGACTCACAGGGGCGAAACCTTCACGTTCGTTTATGTTTACTCACCTTTTGGGTAACAAGCTTTTGACCTTTACAACAAATCTTTTGTACGGTGCGACTTTGACTGATATGGAAACGTGTTATAAAGCTTTCAGAGCAAGCGTTTTAGAAGGAATTTGTATAAAATCTAACAGGTTCGACTTTGAACCTGAAATCACTGCTAAAATCCTTAAAAAGAAAGCGAGATTGTTTGAACTTCCGATTTCTTATTACGGAAGAGAATATTCCGAAGGCAAGAAAATCACCTGGAAAGACGGGATTCACGCTATTATTGCCCTTTTGCGTTTTAGATTCAGTGATTAGGTTTTAACTCTATTTTATGCGCTCTGTAATGTGCTTGCCGATTTTGTGCTTGATGTCTGTTTTACTTTCCTTGAGTGCTTGGCTTTCGTTCGTATTTATTTCTTTCATAATCACTGTTTTGTCTTTTTCTTTGTACAGGTGATTAAGATATTTTGCCTCGGCTGCACCGAATATTATAAGACCGGTTAAAATAGCAACCTTTGCAGTCTTTGGGGTGAATTTATTTATTTCGAAAACATGTTTCAGATGCTCTAATGGCGCAAATTCCACAACTTTTTTATGTTTTAGAGCGTTTAGGACATATTTTGATGAATCAAAATTGATTGTTTTTTGTTTTTTGTCGAAAGCCAGTCGCATTTGTTTTTGCATTAGGTAGGTGTCTTTCAATTCTTTTTGGGCGATTTTTGATTTCATTAGATATTTTCGAAATTCGAAACAGTCTTGGGCGGAAAGCTCGTTGTCCACGTAAGGTGAAAGATTTTCCAGGAACTTTTCATGCTCTCGGATGCTGAAGGTTATTTGTTTTTGTTTTTTCTTTGCAAGTTCGACAACCTGTTTGTAAGAGTCTTTAAGGTTTTTTATCAAAGATTTCAGATATAAATATTTTTTGTAGCATTCTTCGCAGTTTGAGAGGTGCTCTTCGATGTAAGAACGTTCCTGATAGTTGACTTTATTGTCTATATATAATGACAAC
>CAZIVG010000200.1:0-3064 GCA_964542595.1 uncultured Muribaculaceae bacterium
ATTAAAATGCCCTTTTTGGCTTTTGGTTCTAACCCTAAGTAGTTTAAGTATGAATCTTGATAAATATTTGTCTCCCAATATGCAGAACTTGATAAAAAAACATATTCATAGTTGCCGATCTTTTCAGAACTAAGAAGTTTTTTCAGGTGTTGAGCAGTGCCTTTAAAAAACTTTGGTTTATTTGTTTCAAATCGACAAAAAACATCATTAGCGTCGTTTTCGTGTCTCAAAAAAACATCGACATTGAACCCCAAATCCTGAAAGTATTTTACAAATCCCGGTAATATTTCGCTGTGATATCCGTTTGGTTCAACAATCAGAACACTATTTTCTCGAACGGCATAGTCAAAAAAAGTCTTGTCATCATATTGACTTAACTGCTCTTGTTTTTTCTCTTCAGTTATCTTTATTTTCTGCAATTCTTGCTGGAAAAGCCAGTTTCTTACCTTTCCTCGCAAAGACTTTATTGGTATTAATGAAATTAGAAATTTATTGATTTTGTTCATACTGACTTAATTCTTTTATTTTTTCCACTATACTCTTTGCTCGTTGTTCCCATGTATTTTGCTTTGCATATTCAAAAAGTTGGTTTTGAATATTTACATCTTTTGACAATTCAATCGCCTTGTCTATGTTTTCCAGAAATTCATCAGCATTTTGACTAATCAAAACCCCTTCATAGCCATAACATTCTAATAAATCCTTAGTGCAAACTACCGGTTTTTTTGCTGCCATATATTCAAAAAGCTTCAATGGTGATGTTGATTTTGCTATTTCCCCCTCTTTGAACGGAATCATTGCTACATCAAAATTTCTTGAGTAATTCGAAAGCTCTTTATAGTCTTTTGGCCCGAGATAAAAAACGTTATCTCTTTTTTCCAAACATGCCAGACCTTCATTGTAGTCACAACCGATATACACAAAATTGTAATCCGGTCTTTGTTCTGATAATTTGTTCAAAATATTATAATCCAGCCAGCTTGCTATTGCTCCGTAATAACCGATTATGGGTTTATTTTGTTCCAAAATAGGTTTCATATCTTCAGGGGTAACAAGTTTATCTTTGCAGAAGTCATCAATATTGACTCCATTTTTATTTAAGAGAACTCTTTCTTTCGGAAATCGAAGAATCATTTCATCATAAAGTTTTTGAGCCGTTGTCAGAACTAACAGCGGATTAAAGCTTTCCAAATCATTGTATATTTTTCTGGCTTCTTTTGTGTCATGAATTTCTTCGGATATTTCATCAATGTATTCATATATTATGTTTACGCCTAAATTCTTCACATGTTTCAGTTGATTATATGAAATCCTTGATGCCGATGTAACAATTAAAAAACATCTTTTACACACACTTCTACACTCATTAATCGAGAGAGAGAAATTTGTTACAATGAGATTGTCATTGATTTTTGTGTTTGGATTCAAGTTTTTTTCTTCAGTGTATAAGACTAAATTGTCGAGTTTCGACAGTTCCAGCGCCAAATGTTGTGGTCTTTGAAAAAGAGTTGAATAAAAATTGATAGTATATTTAATTATTATTGGCTCATTTGTTTCATTTATTCTCTTTTCAAGTATCTTCTTCGCTTTAAAGTAGTTTGCTAAATACACCCAATTCCTTTTCTTAAAAGCAAAAAATACAATATTCTCAAAATTTTTTATAAGTTTTCTTTGATGTTGTGTCTTCATTTTTTTAATCCGTCTAAATATTCCCAATGTTTTACATATGCTGCGAACTTATAAAAACCAGCAGTTATGGAAATAATGGCTCCTCTAACTCCGTCCTTGTAGCCCTTCTTCAAAAAATATTTTTCCAAAATCAAGAAAAATGACTTGTATATAGCTAATGCAAAATTAATTTTCAAACCTTTTCCTATCATCTTCTCGACTTCAAAGGAAGTATATTTGTTGAGCGTGTTTATGTAACCGGTATAACTATCGGTGTAGTTATGTAAAATAGCTAATTCTCTTTGGGTTTTGTCTATAACTTTTGTTTCGCCATAGCTCATCTGAGGTGTGCCGTGTACCGTTGGAGGCCAAAATACGGCGTCTTTTTTGAAGAATCTTATAATCGCGTCAGGATAAAGAACTTCTAACGGCTTGCCCCAACAAAAATTAAGCCTTGGGATTCTTATCGCAGTGTGGTTTTCGGGTTTTTTGATAAAGTCATACAAATAGTTTTTTAAATCTTCCGTAATCTTTTCGTCAGAATCTAAAACCAAAACCCACTCATGAGATGCTTGAGAAATAGCAAAATTTCTTGCCGGATCAGCCCAGCCGATATTTTTGTGAGTGACGATTTTGCAGTTATATTCTTTTGCAATTTCTGTGGTTTTGTCAGTTGAGTGCATGTCACAAACCACGATTTCATCGAAATTTTTGACTGATTCCAGACATTCTCTGATGATTTTTTCATTATTATATGTGTGTATTACAACAGAAATCTTCTCACTCATGACTTATAATTTTCTTTTCTTTTTATTGACCGTAAACAAAAAAAGTCTTTTTAAATATTATACTTCCCCGCGAATATAAAAATGACTCCAATAAGTAACTCAATATAGCAATTCTAAATTAAATACACAAAAATAACAAGTTTAAATTTGATTATAAATTCTCAGTTAAAGCAAACAAGGTCACATCTGAATTTGCTGGAATCTAAACATTTTGAAAGATTGTATTCAACTCAAAAGTGTTTGTTTCTTTGTTATATAAAACATTTTGAACTGTCATTTCCTTGGGGGTATTATTCAAAACTACTTCATATTGGGCATTAGCACCATCATGAAATCCACCTTGTGTCCCCTTTTTTATTGTAGCGTGTTGAACTATTGTAGTGTTGTCTCCTGAATGTATACTGCGCCAGCCTCTTGCCATATCTTCATCAAAAGAAAATGATTTAAAACGAGTATCAATGATTTTTGCATTTTTCATTCTAAAAATTATTTCATTAATAAATTTTTCATCTCCGTATCTTGCCACTTGCATTGCATCTGCAAGTGATAAAGTCTCTTTCGAAGATAGAAGATCATATAAATTTGCACTTGCTTCGCAATTATATTTC
>CAZIVG010000201.1:0-3022 GCA_964542595.1 uncultured Muribaculaceae bacterium
CTCAGCTGGATAGAGCGTTTGGCTACGGACCAAAAGGTCGGGGGTTCGAATCCCTCCAGGCACGCTTTTTTAAAAAAGACTTCCGATTTTCGGGGTCTTTTTTGTATTAAAAAAAGTCGGGACCCGAACTAAATCTCTATACTGCACGCAGAAACTTCGTTTCTGACTTAGCATACCTTCATCCGAAACGATTAAGTATCGTTTCGCACGGAGTCCTTAGGCACGATTTTAAAAAACTCAAGCACAGCGGGGGGCTTTTTTAGTAAAATATGTTAAAATGATCAAGTAAAACTAAGTATGAGAGGGTTAATCTGTGGAATTTAATATTAAAAACTGGCTGGACGAGATTTCTTTAAAAATCAAAAATCGTTTTGAGAATAGAGTTCTGTTTATTGGTTATCACGGAAGTTACAAAAGAGGTGAGGCGACTGCTCACAGTGATATTGATATGGTCGTCATTCTGGATAAACTGGGCTTGGAGGATTTAAAAGAATATAAAAAAATAGTTCAATCAATGCCTTTCAGCGAGAAGGCTTGCGGCTTTATCTCCGGCCGAAAAGAGATTGAAAATTGGTCGAAATCAGATATGTTCCAGTTTGCTTATGAGACGGAAGCGTTGTTTGGGAATCTCAATGAAATCTTGACACCTTTGAGAACAGAAGACGTTAGGCAGGCTGTAAAGTCAAGCTCCCAAAACCTTTATCACGCAGCCTGTCATGGTTACTTATTCGATGATGATATAAAGTTTACTTTGGCAGAACTTTTTAAGATGACGTTTTTTATTCTTCAGGCTGACTATTTTCTCAAAAGCGAGAAATATATTCCTACGAAAAAAGAACTGCTTGCTTTGGTAACAGACCTTGACGCAGTTATATTGAAAAACTGTGTAAATAGGGCATCCATAAAGGATTTAGAAATTACCGAAGTTGATGAATTATATAAAACTTTGATTGAATGGTGCAGTGACAAGGTTTAAGTTTGATTGTGTCTTGAAGTATTAAGCTTAAAACTTTTTTTAAATAGGGCTGGCAAAAAATATTTTGTTCAAGTTTTATCTAACTACGGAGAACTTACGATGAATATTTTTTTTAAACCACAACAAAACACTTATAGCCCTTCTTTCCAAGGGAGGCACCCAAAAATAAACCTTAACCTGTCGAAAGAACAGCTTGACGAATTTGTCAGAACGGGCAAATCGGTTAAGGAAATTGCGCAACAGCACAATGTCAGTGCAATGTTTATCTATAAACTTATGCAAGAATTGAATGTGAAATCGCCTCAAAAAGCAGTGAAGGTTGTTTCTCAAAACTCTAATGAGGCCTTGATGGTCACTATTCCCACCCTTATAAGACAAAACGCTACAGTTGATGAGATTGTCAAAAAAACCGGCTGCACAAGTTCTGAAATAAATAAATTTGTAAAGAACAACTTCAATAAAAATATCAGAGAAATGAGACGAGAAATGCTTATTGACGCTTATGAGAAAGGGCTTTCTGATGCGGAAATCTCTGAGACGTTTCATTTGACGCCCAAAAGTGCTGTGCAATTGAGATATCACTATGGCTTGCGCATTCCGAAAGATGTCAAACAATTAGCAGAGTCGATAAGAGAAAAGTTTAAACAAGGACTAAAAGAAAAAGATATCGCAGATGAAGTGGATATTTCGGAAAAAACAGTACAAGTCTACAAAAAGAAGTACAAAATGAAGCAAGATATCATTGAGTTTCGTAGAAGTATGATTTTGCAAAAAATCAACGAAGGTTTGAATTTTGGCGAAGTTGCTAAAGAAATGGATATATCTAGAGGCACTTTGCGAGCTTATATAAAAGATTGCGGTTTAGAGAATGCGTTTTCTGATTATCAGAAGAGGCTGAAAAAAGTTCTTCGCGAAAAATATGAAACCGGTACCTCTGTCCAAAAGTTGTCAGAAGAATACGGACTGTCAATGAGAACAGTCCATTACAAGCTTAAAAAATAAAAAATGAAAAGAGAAAAGCCCTCTTAGGACAAGAGGACTTTTTCGTATGTTTTTTGTTGCTTATTTGCAGCCGCAATCACATTCGCATTTTGGCTCTTTGTGCTCTTTGCACATATCTTTTTTGAGTTTTTTGTAAGTTGTTTTTTGACAGCTGTTCAAAAGCTCTTCAAAACACTTGTCATGCTGTTTTTTCTTGTCTTTGATTTCAGCTTTCAAATCTTTGACTTTTTCTTTTTGTGCTTTGATGTCTTCTTTGCAGCATTTTTTGCATTTCATTTCTTTGAGTTTTGCTTTTTCCTGTTTCAAGCACATTTTCAAAGGCGCAATTTCATCAAACCATTTTTCGTCAACACACTTTGCTTTGACTCTTTGCTCTTGGGTCAAGCCGAGGTCTGTGTAAAGCTTGCAGCGTTTTTCGAAGTATTTTGTTTTCCAGCACTGGATTTCTTCACAAGAGTTGAAAACAGGTGCAGGGTCGCATTTTGGCGCGCATTCTGACTTGCATTCAGGCTTACAATCTTTTTTGCATTCAGGCTTTTCACAAGTGTTGCAAGGCTTTTGAATCGGGCAAGTTGAAGATTTCATCGGGCAAGAAGTCGGCACGACGTCAGATGGCGCAGCGCAGACACTCATTACGGAGCATAACATTGCGGCAGAAAGGGTGATTGCGAGTTTTTTCATATTGTTCTCCTTAAACTTAACAAATAACTTTTGTTCTCCACACGTTAATTATTAGAGTTTCTCTTGATTCTGTAAACTCCAACTGAGGATAGCCTGGGGGGTAATTTTTTATATTCTGTTCGTATTACTTAATAATCGTTATATTCCATGTTTGCTTATAACATGTTTGGGATATAATTTAAAATGTAGTACAGTATTGAGTTTTATACTGAAAACGCAGGGGTGGTGATTACCTTTAATAAAATCCCGTAAAAGCCCCGCCTAGTAGGTTAAAATTCTTAGAAAAAGGAGAAACAGATGCCGGTAGCATCAATGATCGATTTACTTGAAGCAGGTGTACACTTCGGACACCAAACACAAAGA
>CAZIVG010000202.1:0-3012 GCA_964542595.1 uncultured Muribaculaceae bacterium
TGACCTGTACTCATCACTTAAATTTTTCATTTCTGTAGAATTGTCAAGCGCAAGCTTGAATACACGTCTCGCTTCTTTTGTTTTTTCAGCGTTGAAAACAGAAACATCCGTTGAAAGAAGGTGAGCGATACGAGGCTTATCCTGGTTTCCGACGAATCTGTGAACAAAGTTTATATGTTCCATAAACCCTGTGTTTTTATAATTTCTAAACTGGTTAGAGAAGGTTTCATGAAGATCCGGACTGCTTCCACCATCAGCATCTTGGGCATATACAGCAACCATTGAATTATAGAACGACTCGTAATCAGAAAGGGTCGTAAATCCGGTTTTTTGCAAGAATTGTGACTTTGAAAGTTCCGACTCGTTAATATCAGTCAACTCGCCAATTGTGTAGGATTTTGGGTTGTACTCCCTGACGCCTTTATTGAATTTACCCCAGAAATTCAAGATTAAATCAATGTTATCTTTTTGTTCTACTCTCGAATCAAACTCGGCATCCAAATCCGCAACGTCTTTCGCCGCGTCTATTCTCCAATCCAAACCTGATTCAGTTCTTTCAACTAATAATTTTGCTACGTTAACAGCGTCTGAATCAACATTCTTGAGCCTTTTTGCAAGATGAGCAACAAAATCATCTTTTGCTTTAGCATCAATGTTGTTAATACCTGTTTTTATTTTTGAAAGAAGTCTTTTTGTAACATCTTCCGGAGTAAGTTCGTATTGAAGATTCAATGAAGCCAAATCAATTTTTTGTAATTCTTTCGGGTCATATTCAAGCATAGAATCATTGTTTTTAGGCTTCACTGAAGGTACCAATGATGAAACAACGAGGAATTTAGCAACATCAGGAGCAATAAGAGAATAAACCTCTTTTCCTTCTTGTGTCAATTCACCTTTTGAATCAGTAAGCTTAAGTCCCATTTTTGATTCAAGCGAGCCGAGAATCGATTTAGCTTGATTCGTCATTTCATCAGCATACAATTTATCTGTTTTTGCGTATAATTCTCTAAATTTTTCGGGCATTTTGTTGTAATAAGATGCACCTTTTTTATACATATCAAATCTTGATAAGCCGACAGTATCTTCAGATACAGCTAGGTTTTTGACATAAGGGTAAGCAAAAACCGAACTTAAGTCAGGTGAAAACTCAATCGCATCCATTGGATAAGACATCAATCCGTCTGTAATAGATTCGGGGAGTTTCGTCATTTTGAGTGAGTAATCTCTTTTACCCATGAAATCCGTAGAAAGTATATTCTCGAGCGGAGAAGACTTGCTGCCCTCTTTTGCAAGAATAACTGAAGTTTGAGGAGCAAGTTTCTTTTCCTGAATCAAAGATTGGATTGCTTTTGCGTAATCTTCCACACTTGTGCCGCCACCCAGTTCTGTCAATTTTGAAGCCAATTCGTGTGCAGTATATTCAGTCAATTTTCGAGAAACTTCACCCGTCCAGAATTTGCCGACTTGAACCGTATCGTCTTGTACTTGGTATTGACCTGCTTTGATGAGTTCTTTTGTTTCTTTAGACAGATTCTTGTTGTTCAAGGCAGAATCAAATACTACGTATCTTTTCTTCGCAATGTCGCTGTTTCCCACCCACAAGGCAACTCCACCGTCTTTATTCGACTCAACAATTTTAAAATTAGGCCAATCTCTCAAGACACTCTTAAATTCAAGATTTGGATTTCCTGATTTAATGTTTTTGTATTTTTCATAATTTTCTTTTACATTTTTCGGGTCGACTCTGAACGTATAAGCCTGAACAGAGTCTTGGTAATTAGAGATATCATGGTTGTCCCCTGTGTCTTTGTTTGCATAGACGTTAAATTTTTCATCGCCGTTCATTTGAGCTTCAGAAGCAAGTCTATCATCAAAAACCTGAACATAAGTAAGTTTTGAAGAATCATAATTGCTGTTTTTGATAACTTTAGATTCGTTATAAACCCCGTCTTTTCCTTTTTCAAAAACAATTTTATACGGAGCATTCATCAACTGAATGTGGGTATGTTTTTCTACATCCTCATTTTTGGACAGAATGCCGAATTTTATAGGTTCATCGCCAATGTCTTTGGTTTCAAACATATGCAAGAACGGGCTTTCAAGACCAAAATTCATTATGTCTTTAATGTGAATACCTTCCAAGCCTTCGTTAACAAAAGCACCGTCAGCAATCCAGCCCATGTTGCGCTGGTAAAGCTTAATCATCATGTCATTAAAATCGGACATTGTTCCAAGATTATTTGTGATTTGATAAGGGTTTGTGGTCCAATAACCGTGGCTGGATTTGTTATCTTGTCCAAAAATCGGAGTACCGAGAAGGTTTCTGGCTCCTGCTTTACAAAGGTCATCAATCTTTTCAGTCAAAGAATTCAAAGTCCCGCCCTGAAGAGTAAAGTGATTTCTTTTTTTGTGTTTCGCTTGTTCCATAAACTTTTCAATGTTAAATGAGTCAATCAAAATATGTTCGATTTGTCTCGGACGTTCAGGATTAGCTCTGTTTAAAGGTGTAGCAATGTTGTACCCGCTGCCTTGCACTGCGTTGTCTGTGAATATTTTCTTTTTGTCTCCGCCCAAGAAAAAGCGATAACCCAACGCCTGATCTTTTTCAAGGTTAAGGTCAGAAGCATAAACAAGTAACGAATCAAAGCCTTCAGGCATTCCTCTGGTATCAATTTTTTGAGAAACGATATAATCGCCGTTTTTGTCAGGAGTCATAACGACTAATTCGACAGTCGTGCCCTTTGGTGCGTTCGGCAGGTTAAATTTATAGACGTCTTCCCCGTGTTCGTCTTGTGTCAGTATTTGTCCCGAAAAACTCGGTTTAGATTTATTATGATTTATATTAATGGGGTTTGAAACTCTGATTTTATTTTTTAAATTCAAGCCTTCAATATTCACGACTTTAACCTCTTCACACACTGACTAATGATATAAGAAAAAATGAGCAATGCTTAGCAAATTTTTTTCTGTTTTGTCTTATATCATTAGTCAGGGGGTGAAGAGGTTAAAGTC
>CAZIVG010000203.1:0-2946 GCA_964542595.1 uncultured Muribaculaceae bacterium
ATCGTAAGAAGAGAAGTTGAAGGTACGAACAAAGCTTCGTTGCAGACTGAACTTCTTGTTGAAAACGGTCAAGTCATTGCACCTAAGGAACCTGTTGCAAAAACTCAAGTTTTGGCTATACATGACGCTGTTGCCAGCATAAAATCAGATAAAGAAGATGTAAGAAGATTGCTCTTAATTTCTGATAAAGTTGAAGAAACAGTTAAATTGAAAACTAAGCCGGTCGTTAAAGAGGGCGAATTCATTAAACGTGACAGCGTGATTTCTGAAAGCGGCGAAACTTCTCCGACTTCAGGCCGTGTTGTTGCAGTGAACAAAGATTCTGTAGTTATCAGAGTCGGACGTCCTTATCTTATTAGCCCAGGTACTATGTTACAGGTCGATGGCGGTTCTCTCGTATTGAGAGGGGACATGTTGGCGAACTTGGTATTCGAAAGACAAAAAACAGGGGACATCGTTCAGGGTCTTCCGAGAGTAGAAGAACTTCTTGAAGGTCGTAAGCCTAAAGATTCTGCTATTCTTGCTGAGTTTGACGCTGTAGCTGAAGTTGAAATTGAAGATGATGTACCGAGATTGTACCTTGTTAACGAAAACGGCAGAACAGAGGTTAAGTACCCGATCGATTCGAACATTATCGTTTCTGATAAACAAAAAATCGCAATCGGTCAACCTTTGACAAGCGGTCCTTTGAATCCTCACGACGTTATCAGATTGAATGGTATCGAAGCTGCTCAACAGTACCTTGTTGATGAAGTTCAAAGAGTTTACCGTTCACAAGGTGTAGAAATTGCTGACAAACACGTTGAGATCATTGTTCGTCAAATGACGAAAAAGGTTAAAGTCGTTGAGTCAGGTGATACAAAACTTCTTCCGGGTGAGTTGGTTGAAATTCAAGTACTTGAAGTAGAAAATCAAGCAACAGAAGAAGCAGGCGGCGCTCCGGCTACATTTGAACCGGTATTGCTCGGTATCACAAAAGCTTCTTTGAACACTGAAAGCTTTATCTCAGCAGCATCTTTCCAAGAAACTACCAGAATCTTGACAGAAGCAGCTGTTGAAGGTAAGAAAGACTTGCTCAGAGGGCTTAAAGAGAACGTAATCATCGGTAGATTAATCCCTGCCGGAACAGGTTACTACCACTTGACTCACGCTTCTGAAGAAAAAGACAAAGAAGCTCAAAGAAGAGCCGCAGCTAAAAACAACGCTCGCAAACCTTCCGCAATTTTGGAAGAAATCGAGGGTATGTTCGGCGCTCCTGAGTTTACAGTAGAGTAGCGGATTGCGAGCAGAGGCTGGAAGGTTCGGGGAAGTCCGAGACTGGAATGCCGTTTAATGCGAGCAACCAAGTACTTATTCATAAAAAAGCCTGTATCACTTGATACGGGCTTTTTTATTGGAAGGCTTTGAACAATTTGTTTTCGACCAACGGTTTTCGCATTGTTTGGGTATGGAATTTTGTCCCGTCTTTTGCGACATCTTTTTTTATTAGCCTGTTTATCATTGCCGGAATAAGACTTCCTGTTGTTATTGTTATCGCAGTGAGGATTGTCCAATAAAGAGCAAGGGCGATTTTTTTATTTTTAGAGGAAATTGCTCCTGTTTTAACTTCTTGGGCTATTTGTTTTAAACCTTTTGTGTCAGGGAATATCTTTTGAAATAAGCCCTTTGATGGTTTTGTCAATTTTGTTTTGAAAATTCTGTCACTTAAATTGAACAAAAGCTTTGCTAAAACAATGTCTCCGCCAAGGATTACTGCATCTGCAGTAAAATACCTTATTATATTGTCTTTCAATTCAGTATTGTTTCTGGTTGCCATAAGCGTCCCTATATGTCCGAGAAGTACTCCACCCAGAAGCATAGAAAGTCGTGACATGTAGATTCCTTGATTGTAGTCGAATTTTTGGGCTTGTTTTTTGATATAGTTTCCGAACTTTGATGCTCCTGCTTTTGAGGATAACCCTTTTTTTAGGATCAATGGAACAGCTATTCCCATTGCTAGAGTCATTGCAGAAAATATTGCGAATCTTTTGTTCCTGTCTTTTTCATATTTTTTCGCACGTTCTTTGACGACTTTTTCGTCTGCCATTTCAAATTCCGCACTGAAACCAGTTTTGCCTGTTTTTCTTTTTGTAACTTCGTTGTTTATGAATCCTATTGAACCAAAAGTGAAGGTTGTGAATAAGAAGTCTGCACACAGGACACCCATTTTAGCGTTTATGATTTTTTGTCTTAATTTTTCCAGTCCTTTTTCGTTGTTGCCGCCGCAATTTTTAAGAATATTGTCAAAATCGAGAGGTTCGTAGGTTAGTTTTTTACCTTTCAATTTATTATAAATTGCCTCAATCGGGCTGTATGTGTAGTCTTTTTTTAGAATATCCATGCCTTTTTTAAGGTTTTTTGTATCTTTAAGACAATCGTTTGAGAGGTGTATAAGTTTGTGATTATTTGACCAAAAACTTTTTGTAAGCTTTGAGCCGTATTTCATAGCAAAACGGTTAGAGAAGGGCATTGTTATGATAGGGGTGAGATAGGTTATGGTCATTGCAACAGAGAATCTTCGTGCTTTTTCTTTTCTTTCATCATTGTTGTTTGCCATTACCAACCACAGAACATCATTCGCAGCGCAAATAACTCCTCTGCTCATGAGTGCGTTTTTCTCAAGTGAAGCACTCCGGTCATAGAATGTTTTGGGTGGCCTTGTGTTTATATGTGAAGTCTGCATGATGGTTTAACGCGTGTGAAATTTTTTTTTTGCTATGTAAAAATTGCCCAAATTATGAACATTTGGGTAATTTTTCCGTTATAATGATTGTAATAAAGTTTTTTTATCTACTTAAAAGGAGAGAGAATATGAAAAAAATAATAACAGCGTTGTGTGTTTTGGTTATGGGTTTGGCTGCTATTGCGGCTACCCCTGAAGAGGCTTTAACTTTTTTGAACCAATAC
>CAZIVG010000204.1:0-2935 GCA_964542595.1 uncultured Muribaculaceae bacterium
TGAGAATTATCGGTAACCTTAAAAACGGTTGGCAGCCTTACTTGGGTATGAATATGACTTGGAACATTATGGACCAGACAAAATTCTACGCAAACGAAGTTGCTCTATCTCAACTTTCTGTTAAACCTTATTTTGAATATGGTTTAGGGCTTCAAAAGCGTTATGGCGATAGATTTACCGGTTTTGGGCAAGCAATGCTCCGAAACGGTGGACGTAACGGTATTGCGTTTACTCTCGGCTTTAGATGGGCGTTGGGTAATTAATCCAGGATTGGCTTAACAAAACTTAATGATTCAAAAGTCTTTAAAATTCTGATTAGGCGGGCATTTCGAAAAAGAAATAGCCCGTTTTTTCATGTCAGACATGCTTTTTAGGCAATTTTTGTACTCAGAAATTGTTTATTAAAACATAGGGATATTTTATTTAGATTTTAATTAGAGATTTAATGAGAACACGAAAGGGATATTTGACATGGGAAACGGAGTAACAACAGATTCAGTAAAATTGACAAAAGCTCAAAAGAAAGACCTCAAAGAGGCTAAAAAAGCTGAGCAAGAAAGACTTGAAGCACAGAAAAAGGCACGAGCTGAAGAATTGGCTATTCAACTTTCAGGAAAATCTGAAGGAACAAAAAAAGGCCAAGTCCGTTCAGATGTTAAAGATGATTTGAAAGAACTTTATAAAAATGGCGGAATCGATAAAGAAACTTATAAAGAGGCTAAAGATTACGCAGGTAAAGGAAACATTTTCGGAAGAATTTTCGGCAAGAAAAAAGATTCAACAATTGTTTTTGATACAAAAGCTGCAGAAAATCACTTGGAAAAAACAAAAGAAGAAGGCCCGAAATTCAGCAAAAAACTTACTGAAAAGATGGAAAAAGCCCACATTACCGTGGAAGATGTCTATGCAACAGGTGACCAAAACATCGGTTCGGATAAAAAAGTCAGCTATTCTTGGAAAAAAAGACAACCCGGTGAGGCAGACGAAATCAAAGCTGATTTCAATTCCAATACTGCCGGGGTTGAATTCTCAAAAAGAGAAGTCAAAAAGATTATGAAAGATGCAGGCTACAAAGTTGAACATGCAGTTAATGGCGGAAAAGTATTGCGTGACGCGACTATTGGTGCAGCTGTTGCAGCTCCGTTAGCTTTCGCTAAAATTACACAAAATGTTAATGTAGGTAATATTTCAGGCGTTATCACCGGAACAGTTGACCAATCTGTTTCTCTTGGCGGTTTTGCTCCGGCCGTTGGTGCGGCTGTCGCAGCAGGAGCCTCTACTGTGAAACAACTGACAAGAGTTGAAAAGAAAGTAGCTGAAACAGATATTCCGAAAGGCGTCCAAACATACGAAGAGTATCAAAAACATAACAAAGAATACAGCACAAAAAAAGGTGCAGAAATTATGAACAAAATCGGCAAATTCTATGTTGCTGATGACGGAAAAACTTTGAATAAAGAAGCTATTGAAACAGACTTGAAAAAAGCGGCAGGCGAAGGCAGCGTTTTGAATTACGAAGAAGCGGTTGCTCTTCATGCAGAGCTTGTTAACGGAAAAAACAAACCTCAAGCGGTCGTTCAAACAACACCTGCTCAGCCGGTTGTTCCTCCAAAAGAAACTTGCGAAGTCAAGTTGACTGAAGACAAAAAGCAGGTTGTAAAAGAAGAAAAAGCAACAGCTTATAAAGTCCAAAAAGGCGAATATTGGTACTCAATTGCAGCAGCAAAATACCCGAGCGCTTCACCTGCAGAACTTAAACAAATCGTAAGAATCTTGAAAGAAAAACACTGCCCTGAAGGTATGAAATCAACAGATGCATTCCAACCAAAAGTTATGCACCTTCCTGAAACAATCACAATCGGCGAAAAGGCATTCAACTTGAATATCAACGGTGTTGTCCAACATAAAAACTCAGACAAGAGTAATGTAAAAACAACTAAAGCTGCATCTAATCCATTCACAAGAACAGTTGAAGAATCCTCATATGGTTACGATGCTTGTGGTGACAAGGCTAGCGGATTGTCAAAAGAAGCCAGAGATGCAAAACTTCAAGAACTCAAAAAAGCAAATCCGAACAAGGAATACATTGTAAAATAACAGTATATAGAAAAATCCCTCTTGTGTTCAAGAGGGATTTTTTTTGATTAAAGTATTATGCTTTTAGGTTTGACCCGAGGTAATCCCAGCCCTTGTGGATGTAATCACCTTTGATTGCGGCTTTTGTGACTTCCAGTGCTAAGTTTTCCCTGTCGAAGTCTTTTTGTGCTTGAGCCAGCGATTTTGTTTGAGTTGTTGGTTTTGTGTTAGTTTCGATTTTTCCAAGTGCGGCCAACAATTCTTTCAACTGGGCTTCATCCGCCAGTTGACCTTTGTTAATTGCTGACAAAATTTGGTTTGTTGTTGTTTTGATTGCTTCAAGAATTTGTGTTGTGAGTCCTGAAGAACCGCCACCTGAAGTGTTTAAGCTTTGAACAACTGTTGTCAATGTTTCAATCAAGTTGTTTGTTTTTGTCAAATCAGGCTGAGTTTTGATGAAGAAGTTTTCCAAGTCAGAACTTGTGATTACTTTGCCGATTTTTTCGCTGATTTCTTTTAAAAGATCAGTGTAGTTAGGCAATTTCGCAATCAATTCATCAACATTGACTCCACCGCCACCGTTGTCTTTGCCCATATTTTCAAGAATTGCTTGAAGGATGACTTTTTGTTCTTGACGAGTTTGTTCTGCTTTGACTAATTGTTCTTTGTAGCTTTCTGCGAAAACATTGAATGAATTTTTATCAAGCATGTTGGTGCCGAGTTTGTTCAACTCTTCAAACAATTTTGTACCGAAGATTTTCGCTGTCGCCATTTGTGCATCTTGATTTGTTTTGAGATAATTTGATGTTGTGAAAAGAGTACCAAGAATACCATTAATTCCGTCTACTTCATCTCAAAG
>CAZIVG010000205.1:0-2928 GCA_964542595.1 uncultured Muribaculaceae bacterium
TATAGAACGGTTTCCTTCATTCAGTAAATATTTTATGTCAAAACCATCCAGTTTATACTGCACTTCGTCTTTTGGCACAATAATTTTTTTATACATAATAACTCCTTTTATTCGATTTTTTACTTATTTTTTAAGAAATTCAATTCCCGAAGTGACTACTGTTAAGATAACCTTTGCAAGTTTGGTTAAAAATTGTATTGAATTAGAAAAATTTACTGTATAAAAAATCTTGTTTATTTATAATGTTAATAACAATATTTTAAGGTCTGTGGATGGCAAATAGCATAATGAAAACATCTGAGGGCAAAATTCAAAAACTGCCCCCACAAAATATAGACGCCGAAGAGGCTATATTGGGTGCTGTTTTGACGAACCCTGTTTCGCTAAACAAAATAGTTGACTTGATAAAGCCTGAAAGTTTTTATAAACCTGCGAACAAAATTATCTTTGATGCGGTTTTGTATCTTTTTGCAAAAAATCAGGCAATTGATATCGTAACAGTTTCTGAAAGACTCAACGAAATCGACAAACTCGAACTCATCGGCGGAAGAGCTTATATCAACGATTTGGCGCTGAATGTCGTCACAACGGCCAACGTCGAGTATTATGCAAAAATTGTCCAAGAAAAATCAATCAAACGCGAATTAATCAACGCCGGCTCAGAGATTGTTTCGATGGCCTACGACAACTTTTCAACAGAAGCAACGCTAGACAACGCAGAAAAGTTGATTTTCAACATCGCACAACAAAAAAACACGTCCGATCTTGTTCACGTAAAAGACCTTGTTTTAACAAGTTATGAACAAATCGAATTCCGTTACAACAACCGCGGAGAGACGATCGGGGTTCCAACCGGTTTTTATGACCTTGACGGAATGACATCAGGTCTTCAAAAATCAGACTTGGTAATCCTCGCAGCACGTCCATCAATGGGTAAAACAGCCTTCGCACTTAACATTGCACAAAATGTAGGCCTGAGAGCAAAAAAGGGTGTAGCTATCTTCTCGCTTGAGATGCCCAAGGAACAGCTGGTGCAACGTATGCTTTGCTCTGAAGCGGAAGTCGATTCGCAACGCCTGAAAACAGGCAACATGCAAGCGCAGGACTGGGAAAAACTTACAACAGCTATGAACTTGTTCGCAGATGCACCGATTTACATCGACGACACGGCAGGGGCGACTGTAATGGACTTGCGTGCAAAGTGCAGACGTCTCGCGATGGAAGAAAAAGACCTCGGACTCATCGTAATCGACTACCTCCAGTTGATGGAGGGTTCTGGAAACGGTGACGACAGAAACCAACAGATTTCAGGTATTTCAAGGGGGTTGAAAGGTCTCGCAAGAGAATTGGGAGTGCCGGTTATTGCCTTGTCCCAGTTGTCACGTGCAGTTGAGCAGCGTGCGGAGAAAAAACCGATGCTTTCAGATTTGAGAGAATCTGGCGCAATCGAGCAGGATGCCGACCTTGTTATGTTTATTTACCGTGACGAATATTATAACGGCGAAAGCAGTGAAACCAGAGGTATTGCAGAAATCATCCTCGCAAAACACAGAAACGGACCTGTTGGCAGCATAGAACTTCTTTTTCAAAATAATATTACTAAGTTCAAGAACAAAGCAAAAACAGCAGTTTTCTAGAATTCTTAATATTTGTAACAAACTTAACTCAAAAAAAGAAAAAAGAGCAAATCCCATTATTCAGTATTTTTAAATTAATACAATTATGAATAAAAGGACTTTATAGCTATGCAACTTACACCATCTAATTCGTTTCATGCAAAACTTCAAAGTTTAGTTGGGTACGACACTTACAAAACTCCTGATGGAGTAAAAGTTTATATGAAAAAAAATTCAGGAACCGTAGAAGTGACAAAAGACAACTTTGTCAAAGTTTCTGATGGGAAAAAAGTATCAGTGACCGGCACAAATGGTGATGACAAAATCCTAATTGAAAATTCATCTATAGGATACATTGCACCGGGATTGGGGAACAATCTCACATACCTAAACAAATGTGAATACAAACCTTATAGCAGATTCTGGGGTTCGGGGAGCCAAATCGTAACAGGCGGAAATATGTTCCAAAGCCACAAAAAAGGAAGTGACACAATTAAAATAAACGGTGATTTCAGCGGTGGAATCCTTGCCCAACAGGGGGCTGGAAGAGGTTACGGTGATGACGCTGAATCACACAAAGACGTGATTATTATTAACGGAAACAACAAAGGACACATAAACGTTGATACTCATGACAAAGTTTCAATCAAAGGTGAAAAAGGTTCAATCGCAAACACGACAACTTACGTAGTACCGATGTAACTCGGATAAACAAACTTAACAAATGCAAAAGCCCCCAATTCATTGAGGGCTTTTGTTTGTTCTTTTATTTGAGTATAAATCACTACTCTTTAGTGTATTCGGCATCGATTACATCATCGTCGCTGTTTGAAGAAGCGCTTTCTGATGAACCTTCAGCAGATTCACCTTGTGGTGCTTCTTGCTGAACTTGAGAATATGCTGCTTGGGAAATTGCATACATTGTTTGCTGCAAATCTTCTGACAATTTTTTCAATTCATCAGCAGGTTTGTTTGTGTTCAATGCTTCTTCAAGCGCCTTTCTCTGTTCTTCCAATTTAGATTGGTCAGCTTCAGAGATTTTGCCCTCAAAGTCTTTTACAATTCTTTCCGCAGAAGAAACGAGACTGTTTGCATTGTTTCTGACTTCGGCATCTTCTTTGTTTTTCTTGTCGATTTCAGCATTGGCTTCGGCTTCTTTTACCATTTTGTCAATGTCAGCCTCTGAAAGATTTGAAGAGTTTGTGATTGTAATTTTTTGTTCTTTGTTTGTTGCTTTGTCTTTCGCAGAAACGTTTACAATACCGTTCGCGTCAATGTCAAAAGTAACTTCGATTTGAGGCAAACCTCTCAT
>CAZIVG010000206.1:0-2925 GCA_964542595.1 uncultured Muribaculaceae bacterium
ATGTTTATATTATGTAATCTCAGTCATGTTTCGGTTAATATTGCATTATTTCAGGGATTGGGTTTGCTAAAGCGAAAACAATCGGACGATATTCCATTGATTCAATCATTTCTTCACTCAAAAGGCCGCCTTTTGAAACTCCGATAAATACATCTGCATTTTTTATAATATCTTTGAGTTCGCCTCTTTCGTCGTTCGGGTTGGTTATTTCTGCCAATTCTTCAAGATATTTGTCGTTTGACTTTCGGCCTTTGTAAACAGCGCCGTTTATGTCATCCATAACTATATTTTTTGCACCTGCAAAAATAAGCAGTTTTGCGATGGCGTTGCCTGCTGCTCCTGCTCCTGCAATGACTATTTTTATGTCTTTGATGTTTTTATCTTCCAGGACAAGAGCGTTCAAAAGCCCTGCCAGAACGATGATTGCTGTGCCGTGCTGGTCATCATGGAACACAGGAATGTTTAATTTTTGTGTAAGTTTTTCTTCAATTTCAAAACATTCGGGAGCCGCAATGTCTTCAAGATGGATCCCCGAAAAGGAATCTTCGAGAAGTTCTGTGATTTTTATCACTTCATCGGTTATTTGGGTTTTGACGCACAAAACAACCGAATCTACGTCCGCAAGATCTGCATATAGAGCAGCTTTTCCTTCCATCACAGGGATTGAAGCTGTTGCACCGATATTTCCATAGCCTAGAACGGCTGTTCCGTCAGAAACTATCGCAACAGGTTTTTTACGTTTTTCTTCGGTTAGTTCCGTTTCGATTACCCCGCCCGCAAGTTCATGCAGCTGAAGTGAACGCTCTGACACATCTCCTTTGAGCATTGAGATGTCTATCATAAAAACATTTCTTGAAATTGCACCGAAAAAGTCTTTCAAATCTGCGACCGCTTCTGTCAAAACAGGGATTTCGATGTTGAATGAAGTGCCTTTTGCGAATTCTCCCAAAAGACTCAAATCTATTGCACAAAAGTTGATTTCTATGTTTTCTATAACGAGCTTTAAATCTTCTTTTGTAGTTTGTTTAATAACGAGAGGGTAAGCATCAATCAGTAAAGTGCTTTTCAGGAAGATCGATCTTTTCAGAGCCTGTTCGTAATCAAAGGCAAATACAGCGACAGAATTGATTTTGTTTGTGTAAACTGAAACTGCTTCAGGCACCTCAGCAATTTTTAAACATGATGAACCCACACCCGGAGTGTAGACCAACGATAGTATTTCCTTGTCGTTGATTGCTATTTTGGGTACTGTTTTGAGACCTTTGTATTGTGGCATAAATTACTCTCTAACCTTGTTTTCTTCGCCTTTAATCAGTCTTTTGATGTTTTCTCTGTGTAAGAAAATTATATAAGCCGCTCCGACTGCGCAGTAAATAACATAGCCTAAAGGCTGTTTGAACAAAAACATCAACACAGGAGAAAGTGCCAGTGCAACAATCGAGCCTAAGGAAACGTACTTTGAAAGCCACGTGACTGCACCCCAAATGGCCGCAACACAAAGTCCTGCAAAAAGGTTAAGAGCAAGAATCGTGCCGACGCCTGAGGCAACAGATTTTCCGCCTGTAAAGTTAAGGAAAATGGATTTGCTGTGTCCGATTAGGACTGTAACAGCAGCAATTACAGGTGTTATGCCGTATTTTGCATATGCCGGCAAGAACAAAATCGCCAATACAACAGGGAACGCACCTTTTATGGCATCTAAAAGCATTGTGATGAAGAACCAGTCTTTTCCCAAAACTCTTTTTACGTTAGTGGCACCGGTTGAGCCGGAGCCGATTTCTCTGATATCTTGTCCGGTTTTGATTTTTACAATCAGATATCCTGTGGGGATTGACCCGATAATATATCCTAAAACCGCTGCAATTATTATTTGTATCATTGTTTCCTCACAATCTTTAGTTGCCTTTTTCTTTACGTTCCCTAAATGAAATCCTGATTGGAGTTCCGAAGAATCCGAATGCTTCTCTCAGCTTGTTTTCAAGATAGCGTTTGTAGCTTTCTTGGATTAGGTCTTCATTGTTTACAAATAAAATGAAGGTCGGAGGGGCTGATTTTACTTGTGTAGCGTAGTAAACACGAAGTTTTTTACCTTTTTTGCTTGTTGGCGGGTTCATTGCCATCGCTTCGAGTATGACTTTGTTTAAGATGCTTGTTGAAACTCGTTTTTGGCATTGTTCATAAACTTCTTGAGCCTTTTTGTAAATGCTTATGAGCCTTTGTTTTGTTTTTGCACTTATGAAAATTCTGGGAGCAAAGTCCAAAAATGGCGCATCACCCAAAAGGTTTTTGTCGTAATTTACCGTAGAATTTGAGTGTTTGTCTTCTACCAAATCCCATTTGTTAATTGCCACAATCAGTCCTTTCCCTGATTCCACAACAATTTGTGAGATTTTTTTGTCCTGATCGGTCAATCCATCAACTGCATCGATTACCAAAACCGCGATATCGCAGCTTCTGATTGCTCTGATTGCTCTATCGACAGCGAATTTTTCAACTCCCCAGTCAACTTTCGCTTTTTTTCTGATTCCTGCTGTATCGACGAGTATAAATTCTTCGCCTTCGTATTTGATTTTTGAATCGATTGTATCTCTGGTTGTGCCGGAGATGTCACTTACTATGACTCTGTCTTCGCCGAGAAGTGCGTTTACGATTGATGATTTTCCGGCGTTCGGTTTTCCGACAATTGCAAGTCTTATTAATCCGCTGTCTTGAGGGTTTTCATCTGCTTCAAAATCTTCTGTGAGGATTTCTAACAAATCACCGACTCCGCCTGAGCCGTGGAGTGCGGAAATTGCGTGAGGCTCTCCGAGGGAAAGTTCGTAAAAATCAGCAACGTTATTGAAATGTTCTTTAGCATCGATTTTGTTTACGACAAGGTGAATCGGCTTTTTGCTTCGTCTCAAAACGTTAGCAATGTCATAATCG
>CAZIVG010000207.1:0-2909 GCA_964542595.1 uncultured Muribaculaceae bacterium
AGTACAGACGAATAACTTTTTATAACGGGTATTTCAGTGATATTCACAGCTTCAACTTTAGCAAAAACAGGCTTACCATCTTGAAAACCTGTGCATACAGATTTAGGGATTTCAGGTGCATCTTCACCAATCTCTCTGACTACAACCTGAATAGTTTTTTCAATTTCAGGAAGCTCTTCTTCGATTTTTGTTACGATTGGTTCATCTTTTGTTTTATTAACCAAATCTTTAATATCATCAGTGTTTTTTGCAGCTTGTTTGAACACTTTCGTCAACTTACCTCTGAAAGCATAAGCACCCAAACCTGCTAAAACAACTGCGCCTGCGACATAAGGAAGTTTGCTGTGTTTTTTTTCATCCGCTTTAACAACCGGTGAAGATTGTTCCTGAGTTTTTTGAGCCGGCTTTTGGTTGAAGGCACCGGAGGAGGGCATACTTATCTTACTGATTGCATTAATATCCATTGAAAATCTATTTCCTTATCTTATGATTATCTCTAATTTTAAGTTTAAAAATGAATTTTTTTGTTAGTTTAAAAAATATGTTTTACATAAGTTAACCCGTTGCATATCAAGTAATTTCCCGTTATTATATATATAATTCAAAAAATAGGAAGCAAAAATGTCATCAGACAGTAAAAACTTAGAAATCATCAAAACTACTATAATTTCAGAAACATCAGAAGAATCATTTGAACAAAACAAAACCGACCATTTAAAAGTGATTGCAGTAATAAAAGCCTTGATTGCAAATCTGGGCATCGCGCTTGTAAAACTAATCTGCTTTTTCTTTTCATCAAGCTCCGCAATGCTGGCAGAGGCGATTCACTCGGGTGTGGACTCATTCAACAGCATTTGCCTTCTGGTTGGCATCAAAAGAGGCTCAAGACCTGCTGACAACGCTCACCCGTTCGGATACGGGCTTGAGGCAAATGTATGGGCAATGTTCGCTTCAATCTTGATGCTTGGCGGTACTTTTATCGCAATTTATCACGGTTTCGATAAACTTTTCAACGTACATGACCATAGCGAACTTTTGAACAATTACAATTACATCGCAATAGCTTTGATTTTGAGCATTTTGTTCGAAATGTGGGCAGTTGCAAGCGCTTCAAAAGCGGTGCTGCACGAAATGGAAATTGAAGAAAAAAATATTTTAAAAGAATTTTTCTTATCAGTAAAATATATTCATCAGGTGAAAAGCCCCACGACAAAATTCGTCTGGTATGAAGACACAGCGGCGTTGACAGGTGTAGTCGTTGCGTTTGTGGCACTTTCGATTTCTAAATTCGTTATGCCAAAAGACCTTGCTTACATACCTGACGGAATCGCTTCGATTATAATCGGTATTATCCTTTTTGTGCTTGCGATTTATCTTTTGAAAAACAATGTAAACAGCCTCACCGTGCAATCTGCCGAACCGGGTGTTGAGGAAAAAATCAGAGAAGTTGCCGCAACAATCCACGGAATAACTGGCGTAGTTGAATTGAAAACAATCGATTTGGGTTCATCAGGTTTGATTGTTAACATGACTATTGAAGTAGATCCTGAAACACAAATGAAAGACGCTGACGACATTGCAGACATGCTCGAGCGCAAAGTAAAAAAAGTTGTAAAAAACATCACCCACATAACAATTGAGCTTCAGGCACATGATGCTGAAGACAACTGGGAAGAAAAATTCCACAAACTAATCAAAGAGGGTGAACAAATCGAAACTATCGACAACCATGAAGCATCCATGCTTGCGAATTTCTTCAGTTTTGCAAACACGGTTGTGCGAGAAATTATGGTCCCGAGAACTGAAATTTTTATGATCAGCGCAGAAAGCAACATCAACGAACTTGCTGATTTAATAATAAATTCGGGCCACACAAGGATTCCTGTTTACAGAGACAACGTGGATAATATAATTGGAGTAATCAACGCAAAAGATGTTTTGAAGGTCATAAAAAACAATCACGTTGATGAAAATTTTGTCATCGAATCTCTTTCAAGAGAACTTTTAATTGTTCCTGAAAACAAATTTATTTCCGACCTTTTGAGCGATTTTACATCATCGAAAAACCAAATTGCAGCTGTTGTAGATGAACATGGCGGAATTGCAGGAATCGTGACAATCGAAGACATCCTTGAAGAAATTGTCGGCGAAATTTACGATGAATTTGACAAAGTTGAAACTCCTGAAATTGTCAGGCTTGATGAAAACACGCTGAATGTTTCTTGTAAAATGGATATAGAAGACATCAACGAACAGTATGATTTGGATATTCCGAGCGAAGACTTCCAAACAATCGGCGGGTACGTCTTCGGGCTGCTTGGCAGAGAACCCGAATTGAACGACGTTATTGAGGACAAAAATATTACCTATACTATTCTCGAAATCGATGGCAGAAGAATTTCGCGCATTAAAATGCACAAACAGTCTCCATTCGTTGACAAAGAAATCAGAGAAGCCCTAGAGGCACAGACTGAAGAAGATTTGAACTAAGGCTCGTTATTTGCCCAAGCTTTCTTTGTATGCATCAACATATTTTTGTGCGCTCAAATCCCAGCTAAAATCAGCATTCATAGCGTTTTTCATAAGCTGTGACCAATCTTTTTTATCTTGGAAGATATTTATCGCATAAGAAATGCAATCCATCATCGCATAAGGGCTATAGTTCCAAAACTTAAACCCTGTGCCATTCTCCATCGGGTAGCCTGTGATAGTGTCATCCAAACCGCCTGTGGCTCTGACTATGGGGATTGTACCGTATTTTAATGAAATCAACTGGCTCAATCCGCAAGGCTCAAACGCTGATGGCATAAGAAACATGTCTGCGCCTGCATACATAAGATTGCTCAATTCGGCAGAAAATTCAAGCTTTGCCCTAATATTATCACTTGAATCATTCAAATATCTGAACA
>CAZIVG010000208.1:0-2893 GCA_964542595.1 uncultured Muribaculaceae bacterium
CGTTATTGCGAATGATGTAAAAAATTCTTTTATATAAAGTAAAAACAAGTTGGTTGCGGTTTGCGGATTGGAAGATGTGATTATAGTCGAGACCGAAGATGCAATTATGGCTTGCAAAAAAGACTGTTCTCAAGATGTCAAAAAGCTTTATGATGAGTTGAAGGCGAAAAAAGACAATTCGCATGTTGTACACAAAACTGTGTTTCGACCTTGGGGGTATTACACCTGCTTGGCAGAGGGTGAGGGCTATTTAACGAAGGTCATCGGGGTTTCTCCGAAACAAAAGCTTTCGATTCAATCGCACAACCATCGCTCAGAACATTGGGTTGTGCTCGAAGGTAAGGCTCTTGTCGTTTTGGACGGCGCTGAATATTATTTGAATGCAGGACAAAGCATTGATATACCACTAAAGGCAAAGCATTCTCTCCAAAACCCTTATGATGAAGAGTTGAGAATAATTGAGGTTCAAAAAGGAGACTACATCTCAGAGGATGATATTATCCGATATGAAGATGTTTACGGAAGAGTTTAGGCCATTTCTAACATTCGCTCTCGCCGAATTAGTTCACTTGGTTATTGCTTTTGCAATTTATTTTAATTAGTATTATTTAAACTAAAACAGGAGTTTTTATATGAAAAGTTTTTCAAAAGTTTTATTTAAGTTATTTGCATTGATGCTGTTCGCAGGATTCTGCTTTTTGCCTTTGGTTTCAGCATCGAACCAAGCTGTTTATGCAGAAGACGGAAGCATCTATAAAACAGTCAGAGCAAGTCATATCCTTGTTGACACAGAAAATGAGGCCTGGGCAATTAAGTCAAAGCTAACTGAAGGTGCGGATTTTGCTCAAATGGCACAAAAATATTCAAAATGTCCCTCAAAAGACAAAGGCGGCGATTTGGGCTATTTCGGCAGAGGCCAAATGGTTCCGGATTTTGAGAACGCAGCTTTCTCCACTCCTGTAGGCGAAGTGTCAGACCCCGTCCAGACTAAGTTTGGCTGGCATTTGATTAAGGTCTTCAGAAAAATGAGGGGCTAAGATTAAAAGTTCTTGACGATGACTAATGTTGTTGTTAAACTTTAGATACTTGTTCTGATTTTACTGAAAAATCAAGTGAAATTTTGAAAATTAAATAAAAAGCATCGGGATGTAGCAAGGACTCCGTGAGCAAGATTAAGTATCTTGCGAAATGGAGGGTTAGCTGCGCTAGTCCCGAAAAACAGAAAGCATCGGGATGTAGCGCAGCTTGGTAGCGCACCTCGCTTGGGACGAGGGGGTCGCACGTTCGAATCGTGTCATCCCGATATATGCGGAAGTAACTCAATGGTAGAGTACCTGCCTTCCAAGCAGGTTGCTGCGGGTTCGAGTCCCGTCTTCCGCTCCATTTTTAAATGGCGGCATGGCCAAGTGGTAAGGCAGGGGCCTGCAAAGCCCTTATCCCCAGTTCGAATCTGGGTGCCGCCTATTTAATTACAAAAAATTATAAAATTTATGGGCAGTTGGCACTCTGCCGAACAAGCTGACTAAATGTCAGGTTGTGAGAGGGGTAGCGCACTGTAAGAAAAAATTTATGGGCGGTTGGCGCAGTTGGTAGCGCACTACATTGACATTGTAGGGGTCACGTGTTCGAGTCACGTATCGCCCACCATTTAAAAAAGACGGTATTAGCCGTCTTTTTTAGTTTCAAATTTAAGTATATTGGGGAAAATAAAAATTATTCATTAGAAACGGAATAAAGATCTTAAAAGGGGTTTTATGAATTCTTTGTTTATTTTTTCTAAATCTGGGTGAAGCATTATTAATAAGTTCCTCCTTTAATTCTTTCCAACCTTCGTCAAAATAACGACCCGACTCACTGTAGTTAATAATTGTTTTAACTTTTTCTGTATCGGGATTTAGAAATGTGTTTTTCCTTATAGTTGGTCCGGCTATAATTTTTCTAGAAGTGGGCGAAAGACCTACTGTTATTTTTTTACATCCATATTTTGTTTCCTTTCTTCAAATATTTCAAAACAGATAAATACTCAAAATTGCTATCCCTATCGTCCGATTATGATTGACTTTCAGACACAAAAACTCGTGTTTACATTTCTTAAAGCTTATTGTCATTCCGGACTTGTTTCGGAATCTTTCTAATCTTGAGTGCAAAAATAATTTTATAATTTATCAGCAAACTGGTAAGACCCTGCACTTCGTAGGGACAGGCTCACACGACTCGTAACTCGTCGGTTCACTCTGTCAAATAAATTCAGGGTGACAGTTCTATCTTGGATTTCAAGATTGCTTCATACAACTTTTCAAAAATCCAAAAGCTTGAGTCTTGTACACTATCGCACACCATTTTAAAAGACGGTAATTAGCCGTCTTTTTTATTTTATTTTTTCTTGAAAAAGTTCAATAAAACGTTCTGTTACACCTGTAGCAATGTCAATGCCTCTTTGTGCAATATCATTCCATTTTTCTCTATTCGAATTGTTGGGCTTGTCATTCTTCATTGAAAAACTTAATGTATCATTGAATAATTCTTGAAAATCATTACTCTCAAGTTTCACCGGGATAGCGTTTCCAATGTGTTTATCTTGAATTGCAAAAGCAGCCATTTCAAAATCAGCATGCATTTTTTTATCACGAGCTTTTTTTATGATCGAACCACTTTCAATATGATTGGGTTGTGTCATATCATGAAGATAGTGTAATGCACGACCAGCCTCGTCTGTGGCTGTTTTAATATCATCCTTAGCTAATGCGTTATCCAACTTTTTTAAGTGTTTATAATATGCTTTTTTTGCGTTATGTGTGCCAGTTATATCGAGATAGCTTTTAATTATATCATTGGGATAATAAAAATGGCTTTGACCATACAAGAAAAATTCTTCCAAATCAGGCTTTTGAAC
>CAZIVG010000209.1:0-2865 GCA_964542595.1 uncultured Muribaculaceae bacterium
AATACGGGGATGTTTGTTCCTGCAGGAATTGTTGCAACAGTGCCGTCAATTGTTACACCTTTAAGAACAACGCCGTCTTTGCCTTTTTTCTTTTTCATGCATTCTTCAAGCTTTTTGTTAGGGTGCTTTCTTGCTTCCTGCTGCATGTTGTAAAGACCGTATGCCATTTCAGCCCTTGAGATAGGTGCTTCGGGGTTTTGCATAACACCGATTGCTTTTTGAGCATTGTAAACACCCAATTTGTTAAGGTTCAAAGAAGAAACCATGATGTCCCTTGCTTCTTTTTTTGTGATTGTGTCATCAGGTCTGAATTTGTTTTCAGCGTTGTTAGAAAGCAAGTTAAGGTTGATTGCTCTTTGAATTGTGTTGAATGCCCAGTATTTGTAAGGAACATCTGAGAATTCAAATGTCTGTTTCAAAGGCGCTTTGTCTTGGTGAAGCGCTTTAATTACCATTGTTGCGAATTCTGCTCTTGTTGCAGATTCAGATGGTTTGAAGTTTCCGTCAGGATAACCGATTAAAACTTCTTCATTTGTCAAAGATGAAATTTGTTTGTATGCCCAGTGATTTTGAGGCACATCAGGATAGTTCTTTGCAAACGCTCCTGAAGACAACATTCCGATAACGACGAAAGTCATCAACAACTTTTGTAAACTCTTTTTCATAAATTTTTCCCTTTTCTAATGTAACTCTCTTTTACATTTCATTCTGTATGGTATTATTTTATTATGTATAAGAAAAAATTTACAAGTATTAAATTATTAACTGTAACATTACTGGTCATTTGTCTGGCAAATCCCGCGCAGGCAATGACAAAGAGGGCATATCGTAACTTTAAAAAAGCGAATGAACTTTACATGAAAAATGATATTTTTAAGGCAGAACTCAAATATCTTAAAGCAGAAGAACTTTCGCCGGATGACCCTTTGATTCCCTTGAAAATGGCAGAAATGTATGCCTCAACGAAAAACTGGGATAAGGCGCTTGAATATTACCAAAAGGTAATCAGGCTGTCACCCAATGACGGCAATGCTTATATTAATATTGCCGATATCTTGAGAACTCAAAAAAAGTATAAAGAAGCTTACAATGCCTATAAGCAGGCCGGTACGGTCATGCCTCAGGAAAACCGTCTTTATCTTTATCTCGGGCAAGTCGCAGAACTTTTGGAAGAAGATGATACGGCAATCGAACATTACAAAAAATTCCTTTCTTCATATCCTGCACACTACGACGCAAGAAGAGATTTGGCGGTTTTGTATTTGAATAACAACAAAAACCAAGAAGCCATGACAGAGTTTGAGGCGCTGTTGAAAACTTCTCCTGCGGCATTTAATGAGTGGGAAAACTATCTTAAGTCAATGCTTTTGACAGAAAACTATGCAAAAATCTTTGAATATTTGGATGCTGCATACGCAAAACAACCGCAAAACGCACAAATCAGAGCAGTTGCAGGTGCGGCTTATTTTGAGACAAAGAACAACAAAAAAGCAATTGAAGAATACCAAAACGCTCTGAAACTCGACCCTGAACTTTTCGGATTGTATTTTGATTTGGGCAGGGCGTCAGAAAACATAAAACAACATGATGACGCTATAAAATATTACGAAATTTATTTGAACAAATACCCTGACAGCACAGAAACCTACTACGCTCTTTCTCGTGTTTATGAGAAGAAAAGAGATTATTCAGGCTCAATCAAGGTTTTGAGCAAACTTAAAGAAGTGGAAAAAGAAGACGTCAAGGTTCTTAAAGAAATCGGCAGAAATTATTACATGTCAGGTGATTTTAAAAAAGCTTTGGAATATTACCAAGAAGCACTTATGCTTGCCCCTCAAAACGGAGAAATCAGTGCAAAAATATATTATGACATGGCACAGTGTTACATTTTGTTGAAAGACGACGAAAATACAATTTTGAGTTATGAAAAATCAATTGCAGCAAATAGTAACAATGGCGGCGAAAGCAATGAAAAAGCGAAAAAAGAACTCGCCGGAATTTATTTGTCGCTTGGGGACAAATTTTATGATGAAGGAAAAAACGAAGAAGCTCTTGTTCAATACAAAAAAGTAATGGATCTCGAACCCCAAAACTTTGATGCTGTCTTCAACTCCGGATTGATTTATTTTGAAACGGAAAAATCGAAACAGGCTAGGGAGTTTCTTGCTCTAGCGGGTGAAATTAATCCGAATTATGCTATGATTTATTACATGCTCGGAGTCTTGTCGGACAAAGAAAAAGATTACGTATCGGCAATAGAAAATTATAGAAAATTTATTGAACTGGATTCTGAAAATGAAAACGTCGGGAAAATCAAAAAAAGGATATCAATTATTGAGCAAACGCAAAAAAACGCGGAGCGGAAATCTCTCGAGCAAAAATCAGTCGAACAAAAACTCGACGAGAAAAAACTCGATGAGCCAAAGCCAAAAGAGCAAAAGCGAGAAGTCGATGATAATCCGAAAAAAGGGTAGGGTTGAAAGAGAAAACAATTGGCAAAGCATGACTTCGCTGTGGGTTGGAAAGTCTTATCGAGATGCCTCATTGCCGAAGCACATGTGGCAATCTTTTGTTATTCACGTGATAATTTTTGTTCTGTTTTTCGCTTTTTCAAAATATTATTTCCTTCACCACGTTAAGCCGAGAGTTCAAAATCTGGAGTTTAGCCTGCCCAAAAGTCGCAAAAGACCGGCGCCACCAAAAGTCCAAAATGAGATTGCACAGTCAACAGCACCCTCGAATCTTCCTAAAGCGCAACAACAGCCTCAATCTCAGCCTTCTCAACCGACCAAACAAACCTCGACAAAGATGTCTTCAGATTCAGCGCATAAAAAACCTGTGACTCAGACTTCGACAGCCTCATCA
>CAZIVG010000210.1:0-2846 GCA_964542595.1 uncultured Muribaculaceae bacterium
ATCACAATTCTCAAAAGGTTACGCGAAATCAATACCCCGCAAAGCCCGATTATGAACATCAAAAGCGCCAACACAAGATAGTGCAAAAGCCCGATATTAAAAACCAATTCCAAAAATTCACCGTTCATTTTGCTAGGCCTCCTCATTCTGGTTCGACAAAAAGACCCTTATGACCACCGCGACTACCAAAAACAGTACGATGACAAGGTGAAGCGGGAAAATGTGAGAAGCAAAATCCACAACATCAGAAGATTTTTCGGTTATGTAATTGAAAATCGAATATAAAGAATTGCTGAATTCTTCATTAACGAAAAGACACGTCAACGCCCCCAATGACAAGGTAAACAGTGTTCCGAAAATTATCTTAGGGACTGTCACGAGTTTGAGTTTCAGGTTCAGTCTGCCGATTTTCTTGAGCAAAAGAAAAATATAAACAGACAAAATTACCCCGCACAAAATAAACTGGAAAACCGCCATATAAAAAGCGTTCAAGGTCAAATAAAGAAGGCTCGAAACCACTATCATTAAAAAAAACGACCCCAAAGCCAAAAACATCCTGGGTGCAGCGATAACGCCGATTGACGCCCCCAACATCACAAAAAATAACAAATAAAAATAAAAAACTTCCGGTAACACTTGTGCCAAAACCTCTGTTCTTGCTTATATCATATTTTAATGATGTTATAATGATTATGTTGTGAATTATTAAGTTTAATTTTTTTATGAAAAAAATACTAATTATCATTATAGTCCTGATGCTGAATCTTACCTCCCAAAACCTCACCCCAAAAGCGGTTTCGAGAGAAACTCCCGCTGCGTCGGAGGCGAATGTTTATTGCACGAACGGGGACAAGATTCTTAATTATTACGAAAAACTCGATGACAAGTCAGACAAGGCAAAAAACGAAAGATATCTCAACGCCGCAAAATATTACTATTATCAGGCGAACCGTCTCGATATGTCAAACCAAAATGCCTTCATTGGAAGAGCCAGAGTCGCGCTTTTGCAAGGCAGAATCAGAGACGCAAAAAACAACTTGATGATAGCCCTCAATGTCAACGAACTTAACCCAAAGGTCAATTTTTATCTCGGCGAAGCTTTTTTTGAAGAGGGCGAATTCACTCAGGCGATTGATTTTTACCACTTTGCCTACACCCACGGCTATCGTTACGACTTTCGCACAAACTTGAAACTGGGGATTTGTTACGAAAAACTCGACGACATCGCGAAAGCGAAACTTCATTATCAAAACGCCATAAAAGCTGACCCCTCCTCGATTGAAGCGAAGGCACGACTGGGCGGACTTGACGCAATCAACACAAAATACGGCGCTTACGAGGAGTGAGAAAATACACAAAGCTTGGCTTCAAAAATCGCAGCAATTGTTTTTATAAAGATATGTAAATTTACTACAAATGTCGTACATTTAAATAATGCCCTCTGATTAAAATAATGTTATAATATTAATGTAAGATAGAAGATGTCAGGAGATTCCTTAAACAATCAGATACGAAAAGTATTAGCCGATTGAAAGGGCATTAATAATATGAATAAAGTCCAATTTCACAGTGACCTAAACAGGTTAATTGAAATTCTACCGCCGAAGATTACAAAATGCTTAAGTTACGAGGCATTAGACGACGTAATCGAGTTGGTACTGGATCTGGGTCGGCAACCCGAAATAAGACACGCTGACGGGAACATCGATTATCTGGGGGAAGATGTGATCATCGACGAAGACCTCCAATATATAACCCAAAGGGTTCCGGAGTTCACGAAAGACAACCGTTCAGGCATAGCCGGAACACTCCACAGAATCAGCGCAATCAGAAACAGACAGGGAAAAGTTGTAGGCTTGACCTGCAGAATCGGGAGAGTAGTCACAGGGACAATCGCTTGTATTAAGGATTTTGTTACACAAAATAAAAGTATTTTGTTTTTAGGACGTCCGGGCGTAGGCAAAACTACAAAATTGAGAGAAATCTCAAGACTCGTCGCTGATGACTTGCATAAAAGAGTCGTGGTCGTGGATACCTCGAACGAAATCGCAGGAGACGGAGACACTCCTCACCCCGCAATCGGGCATGCCAGAAGAATGCAGGTTACACAGCCCGAATACCAAAAAGATATCATGATTGAGGCGGTCGAAAACCACACGCCTGAAGTAATCGTCGTGGACGAAATCGGAACCGAGGCCGAAGCCCAAGCAGCCAGAACGATTGCGGAAAGAGGCGTTATGCTGATTGCGACCGCTCACGGAAACTCGCTTGAAAACCTCATCAAAAACCCCGTTCTGTCAGACCTTGTCGGCGGAATCCAGTCCGTAACCCTCGGCGACGACGAAGCAAAAAGAAGGGCTTGTCAAAAAACAGTTCTTGAAAGAGAAAAACAGCCTACCTTTGACATCGTAATCGAAATCATCGACCGAAACACTCTCGCAGTTTACCAAAACACGTCAGAGGCGGTGGATTGCATCTTGAGAGGGTGGCCGATTAAACCTACCATCAGAAAAGTTGACATGACGGCGCCGTCAGAGCCTACGATTGTTGAAAAAATCAACATCCTCGACAGCAAAATCACATCGGCCAACGACAGCCTAAAATTCAGTTTTTCCAGAGAAAAATACGTCAACGAAGTTAAAGGATACAAAAAAATCTATATCTACGCAGTGAGCCGTTCTATCATGGACAAATCAATCGAAAGGCTCAACCTTGATGCGGAACTGACGAAAAACATTGACGATGCGGACATAATCATCGCCCACAAAAACTTTGCCAAAGGCGGAAACAAAATCCTCAGCATTGCAAACGAATATAAATTGCCGATTTATTACATCCGCTCAAAC
>CAZIVG010000211.1:0-2845 GCA_964542595.1 uncultured Muribaculaceae bacterium
AATCTTTTGCCATATTAACCTCCATAATAAATATTCTGAAAGTGTAATTATAGCAAACTTTTTTTTATTAGTCCAAAATTCTTACAGTTGTGCCGTTGCCGATGTTGCGATTGTTCATGTATCCGCCTCTGTTACCCATAAAATAGTCTTGGGTTCCCATTCCGGGATTGTAAGCACCATATTGATTGTAGGGGTCGTAAAGAGGTGGTGTGTAACCTGTCATGTTACCCGGGGTGAAGTTTCCGAAAATTGATCCGACAACGTTTTGGAGCATGCCCCCAACTCCACCATTCATTTTTGTGCCGCTCCAGCTTGATTGAGGCCCGTAATATGCGTTTGTGGGGGTGTAAACGGCTTGGCTTCTGCTTATTTCTGGATATGAATTGTAATGTTTTGAGGCGGTTTTTACTGTTTCAAATCGTTGATTCAAGTTTCCACCTTGCATTGCACCGAGCATTTCTTTTTCAAGCCTTGTAATCCTTGAATCGCTGTCTTCATATGCGAATGTTTGTCCCAAGACTTTTCTCTCAAGTTTCGAAAGTTCATTTGATGAAATGCCGTACATCATTCCTTGATCAACGTTTGCGAGAAGGTTATCGACTCTGGAAGCGAGAGGCATGCCTGCAAAAGATCTTTTAAAAAGCCTGTTTTCCAGTCTGGTTAGTCTGCTGTAAATGTTTTCATTTTCATAACTGCGTCTGAAAATTGCAACTTCCAGTTGAGAGATTCTCGGGTAACTTTCTGAAGTTGTCATTGTCCCGTTTGGGTTGTTATAGTCATAAACCTGATTCACAACAGGTTCTCTCAACGGCTGAAAAGACTTGACTTTATAGGCGTGAGCTGGGCATGCTATTGCTGCAAAAATTAACAGCATAAAAACTTTTTTGTACATTTTAATTCTTCCCCGTCTTATTGCTTGAACAGGTTCAAATTAAACGATTTTATCGTGCTTTACATTAGACACTTAAACATATCTTTTGATTATGTTGAATCTTTTAATATTTTGATTACATTTTCCAACTCTTCACCCAAGAGGTTCATCTGTTTGCGAATGCTGTCTTTGCTGTAAACTTGGCCATCGCCTTGATATGTAAGATATTTGATATAAATTTGGGATTCGCAACGCAACGTAGCAACTGCTCTGGCTTGTGCTGCGATGTTTTGGAGTTTTGCGAAAGAAATGTAGAATCTCTCAGGTTTTTGGGCATATTTTTGGTTCATGTAGTCGGCATGGTCGATTATCGAACTTGCGATTGCGTTGAATTTTTGGACACTTCCATCAGTTTGGATACATTTTTGCATTTTCTCAAGAATAGGAATAACGTCATTCAAGTCGTTGATATATTGTGATGTTCGGTCTTTTTTCAGTATTACGTCAATGTATGTTTTGTTTTCCCTCGGAGCCTTTTGGTAATTCGGGTTTGACGAAAACTCGTCAAAAGAATTGTATAAAGGTTTTGTGATTTTTGGGGTTGTTCTTACGTATTCAAACTCATTGTCAATATTAGGCAAGCTGCCTTTGTAGCCTGCTCCTGAGCATATCAGCGCTCCTGTTAGAAATATAAAAACTTTGGCCAAAATCTTTTTCATAGTTAAATTATAACGTAATTTTCAGGCATGTCACAGGACTTTTATAAGAATTTCGCTTTTGACTTTGTGTATTGGCGCCTTTATTATGTAGATATGAATTTATTTGACTCACTGGAAGAAATGAATAAACAGGTGCCGTTAGCAGAAGTGCTGCGTCCTAAGACTTTGGATGAATATTTGGGACAAAACCAAATTGTCGGAAATAACAGTGCGTTTATAAATCTGTTAAAATCAAACAGACTGTTTTCCTGCATTTTTTGGGGGCCTCCCGGGTCAGGAAAAACCACCCTCGCAAGACTAATCGCCCAAAATACCAGCAGTGATTTTATTGAATTGAGTGCCGTAAATTCAGGAATAAAAGACATTAAAGAGTGTGTTGAAAAATCAAAAGAGAACTTAAGATATAATAAAAAAACAATTCTATTTGTGGATGAAATTCATCGTTACAGTAAAACTCAGCAAGATGCGCTTTTGCCTTACCTCGAAAACGGAACCTTTTATTTAATAGGTTCAACCACTGAAAATCCCTCGTTTCAAGTCGTTCCGGCTTTGATTTCAAGGGTTCAGGTTTTGATGCTGAACCCACTTGATGACGATAGCATTTTTTCAATTGTAGAAAAAGGTTTCAAATTTCTTTCTGAAAAACATGGGCCGATTGTACTTAAACAAGAAGTTATCGACTTTGTTGTTCGTTATGCTTCGGGTGATGCCAGGTTGGCATTAAATCTTGTTGAAAATTCTTATTTTGCAGCAGATTACAAAGACAAAACAAGAAACCTTTCTCTAGAGATTTTGGAAAGCCTTGCACAAGAAAAAAGAATTCGATATTCCAGACAAGAGCACTATGATATGGCGTCTGCTTTTCAAAAAAGTATGCGAGGAAGTGACAAAGATGCTGCAATTTATTGGCTTGCAAAAATGATTGCCGGAGGAGAGGATCCTCGTTTTATTGCCAGAAGAATGATTGTTTGCGCTGCTGAAGATGTAGGGCTTGCTGATCCTAATGCTTTTAATGTTGCTGTGAATGCTTACAAGTCTGTCGAACTTTTGGGGCTCCCAGAGGGGAGGATTCCTCTTGCTTTGGCAGTTGCTTATATTTGCGACGCCCCAAAATCCAATGCTGCGATTTGTGCAATTGATGCGGCTCTGTCTGATGTTGTTAGTGGGTTGGATTATCAGCCGCCAATGCATTTGAGAGATGCGCATTACAAAGATGCCAAAAACTACGGCTTTGGAGTTGGCTATGTCTATACAC